>JANNWK010000711.1:0-5825 GCA_031408355.1 Myxococcales bacterium | reverse complement strand
GGGAAGCTCGGCGGCTTTTGGTGTGGTGCCCGTGCCGTCCGATTTGTCACTGGTCGCTCGCTTGCACCCAGCGACGAGCGCGCTGGCAGCGACCAAGATTAGGCAAGCCCGGGCGATGGATCGAACCTGGCGCTCGCGCTTCATTCGCTTGCCCCGCTGGACGCGGATTCTTGGCGAGCAAGCTCGTCTGAGACCATCACCCACTCTTTCATGGCCTGTTCCAGGAGCTGACTGTACTCGCGATCCTTGAGCGCGAGTTCATGGAGTTTTTCCCAGCTACCGCCGACCGCGGCCTTAAGTTCTTCGCGAAACGCGAAAAGCGCTGCTTCGAAGCCGGCGATTTGCTTCTCGAGCTCCTGCACGCGTCGCCGATTGCGCTCGGCCTCGCGCGTCGCGCCGCGGCGTGCCTGCTTTTCGCTACTTCCAGCGGGGCTCCTGGCCTCGCTGCTGCCCGTGCTCTTGCTTCGAGCGTCAGGAGTGGGCGCCGCGCTGGCCGACCTCGAGGTCGGTGGCCGACCCCTGGCGGGGGCGCCCCGGACGGCCCCGGCCTCCGCTTGGCGTTTGCGCTCCAGGGCATCGCCGTAATCCTTGAACCCCCCTTCATAAATGTCCACCCCGCCCGGGGTGAAGCAAAGCGTGCGCGTGGTTACGGTTTCCAAGAAACGTCGGTCGTGGGAGACGAGGAGCACGGTGCCTTCGAAGCCTACCAGGGCTTCCTCCAGAATTTCGGCCGCCGGGATGTCCAGGTGGTTGGTCGGCTCGTCCAGAAACAGTAGATTGCGCGGCTCAAGCAGCAACTTGGCTAGCGCCAGGCGTGTGCTCTCGCCGCCTGACAGGCTGCCGACCTTGCGCAGCGGGTCGTCGCCATAGAAGCGGAATCGCGCCAAGTACTGGCGTGCGCCGTCCGCGTTGAGGTCACCCCGCACGCTGCGAATTTCTTCGACGCCGGTGCGCTTCGCATCGAGCGAGCCCAGTTGCTGGTCGAAGTAGCCCTCGCGGAGGTTGGTCCCGCGCCGGACGCTGCCCCTGTCCTCGGCTGCACCCCGCTCCGCCAGCAGCTTCAGCAGCGTGGTCTTGCCGGAACCGTTGGGCCCGACGATGCCAATGCGGTCGCCCCTTCGCACGAGCAGGTCGAAGCCTGAGAACAACGAGCGTGCTCCTCGCTCTGCCGAAAGGGCTCGAGCTTCGAGCACGAGGTCGCCGCTGCGAGGCGCTTCGGCGAAACGGAAGCGCACGCGCTCGGCCCGAGCCCACACGTCCTCAGGCTTGTCGACACGTTCGAGCTTGTCGAGCATCTTGCGGCGAGATTGCGCTTGCTTGGTCTTCTGTCCCGCCATATTGCGGCGGATGAAGTCCTCGGTCTTTTCGATGAAGTTCGCCTGTTCCTCGGCCTGGCGTTGCTCTCTCGCGAGGTCCTCAGCGCGTTCCTCGTGATATTGAGAATAGGCCAGGGAGTAGACGCGAAAACTGGTCCGTCCGAGCTCCATCGTCGTTGGACAAACTGCGTCCAGGAAGGCCCGGTCGTGTGAGACGACCAAGACGGCGCCGCGCCACGCGCACAGGTAGTCTTCCAGCCAACGAATCGTCTGTAGATCCAGGTGATTCGTGGGTTCGTCCAGCAGAAGCACGTCCGCCTCGGTTGCCAGCACGACGCCCAGCGAGAGTCGCCCGCGTTCTCCGCCGGAAAGCGTGGTCACGTCGCGGTCCATATCGCGCGGAACAAAGCCTAGCTGTTCGGCGATGGTCTCGACGCGCCGCTCCAGTGCGTCCGCTCCAGCGCGGTGGTAGCGGTCGTCGAGCTCGGCGAGCCGCGACAAGGCGCCGCTTTCACCTGAAGCGGCCGCCACCTGCGCCGCGGTGAGTGCGTGACGTAGCGTGAGTAGGTCCCCGAAGCCCGAGAGCAGCAGGTCCATGACGCTGCCGCGTGCTTTCGTTTCGTGGCTTTGGCGATAGTAACCGAGGCTGGTGCCCTTCTTCAGCACCACGAAGCCCTTGTCAGGCTCAAGCTCACGCGAAAGAACTCGCAAGAGCGTGCTCTTGCCGGCGCCGTTGGGAGCAACCAAGGCGGCGCGTTCGCCCGTATCTAGCTTGAAGCCGACGCCGCTGAACAGCGCTTCGTTCGTGTAGCCGAAGCACAGATCGGAAACTTCCAAGAGAGCCAAGACGCCGAGTCTTTTGCCACACTTTGGCGCAGGCGTGGAAGTCGGTGGCAGTAGCCCAGAAGCGGCTGGGATCTGCCCGCGGTTTCGCGCGCTCTGGCGCGCCCACGCGCTCCCCCTGGCTAGGCGACGGGGGGGACCGAGTCCCGGGCGGGCGTGGTCAGCTTAACCAGCAGCGCCCGGATGGACTCGACAATGCCGATCACGATGTAGACGCTGAGCAGCCAGATCAATACGAGCTGGGGCCGGAAATGCGACCAGACGAAGCCGCTCGAGATGATCGTGAAGAGCACGAACAGCAGCGTGGCGGTGTTCAGCTTCAGTTCTTTGAACGAGCGAAAGCGCACGTTCGACACCATCAGCAGTGAGAGCCCGATGGTGACAGCAAACAGCAGGACCGTATATTGCTCCGTACCCAGTGCGCCACCTAGACCATGGTTCGCGATGATCAGCGCGACGAGGATCCCGGTGGCGGGTGGTGTGGGTAGCCCGACGATGTACTTGCCTGGTTTACTGGGCGCTCCACCTGGGATCGAGCTGAGGACGTTGAAGCGAGCCAGGCGAATGGCTGCGCAGGCAACGAACATGAAGGCGGCGAAGATGCCCGGCATCGGGGCTCGATGCAGCACCCATTTGTAGACGAGCAGGGAAGGGGCCACACCAAACGAGACGATGTCAGCCAAGGAATCGAGCTGCAGTCCGAACTCGCTCTGCGTGCGCGTCATGCGGGCCACACGCCCGTCCATCAGGTCGAACAACATCGCAAAGATCAGCAGCAGGGCCGACCGGTAGACGTCGTCCGCGGTGGGCGCATCCTTCGCGACGAGCCGGATGGCGTTGAAGCCGCAGAATACGCCGCCGAGCGTGATCAGGTTTGGCAGGACGAACAGCGTCTTGCGCAGGTCGAGCCGCACCCGGGGGCGCGTAGTCAGGCGGCGTTGGCGGCGGAGACCCACGCCCACAGGCTACGCACAAGGACTCCGGTCGTCCAGTTTCCGAGCCGGCGCGGATTTGTGCGGGGAAGGTGTTTAAGTATATGAAAGCACTAGTTAAATTGCGACGCGCGCGGGTTCCTGGTGGGTCCGCAGCGCGGTGTCGGCTTGCCCAGACCGGGCTGCCTGCCGGAAAGCCGGCGGCGATTGGCTTCAGAAGTTTGGCCGAAGCGCCAGCTGGAATCTACGATCCGCGGGCGATGAACCCTAATCCGAACTGGCTGGTTGCTTCAGCCCTTCTGGCGGCGGTAGGCCTTGGCGGCTGCAGCAGCGGCCTCGAAGGTGTTGAGAAGCGACTGGCCTCGCTTCAAGACGAGATCACGAAGCTCCAGAACCAGAATGATCGTTTGGTGGAGCGCGTGGACGCCGTGGAAGTCCGCGAGGCCAGGCAGAGCCAGCCCAAGCCAGCCCCCGCCGCTGCTAGCAGCGAGCGCCCCAGCTTGAAGGTGGTGAAGGTGGTGCCGGAGGACACGGCAGGGATGCCCTCGCCCCAGGTCGAGGCTCCAGCGCCGGGAGAGGCCGCCGACGATCCTTCGCCACGGCCCGTGATCAAACTGCGGGGCAAGAGCGACAGCAAGGGCTCAAGCAAGGGCGAGGGCTAGTGCGCGCCCGGTTGTCGCTTGGCGCGTCGATTCTTGCGATGCTGGCGCTGACCAGCGTGGCGTGGGCTCAGGCGGGCCCCAGCGCGGCGCCGGCTGAGCCCGGGGCCGGCGCAGACTCGCCGGCAACTCCAGGTGCCGGCTCCGTCGTGACCACGGGGACTGGGGGCACCATCATCGTGCAGCCTGCTCCGGCCGGTGGCACCAACTATGCACCCGCTCGAGATCCCAACCTCGATCTGCCCTCGAGCGCTCGGCCAATCCAGGGGAATGATCGGGACGGCTTCGATCTCAATCCTTCGTCCAGGGGCGGAGGTGTCGTGTTCGGAGGCAAAGGGGCTGGCGGCATCCTAGGAACGACGCGGGCGATTGAGGTGCCGTCGATTCATGTCGTTCGTAAGGGCGATACGCTCTGGGATCTATGTGACTCCTACTACCAGAACCCCTGGGGCTGGCCGAAGGTCTGGAGCTACAACCCGCAGGTGGTAAACCCCCACTGGATCTACCCGGGCGACCAGCTGCGGCTCCGCGACCCGAAGGACCCCGTGACTCAGCGTCGCGAAGCGCTAGCGGCAACCACGCTCGGCGGACTGAGCAATCGTGGCCAACGCGTCGCGCCAAACACGCTGTTTCTCCGAGATCAGGGTTTTCTGGGGGACCCCAAGCGAGACGTGTGGGGCGAATTGGTTGGAGCCGCAGAAGACCAAATGCTGCTCTCGTTCGGCAACCGCGTGTACATGATCATGCGGCCGGGGGTGAGCCTGAAGCCGGGCCAGACGCTGACGATCTTCAACTCCGTGCGCAAGCCGGACGACGTTCCTGGCGCGCGCAAGCCTCCGGGCGAAATCGTGAGCGTGAAGGGCACGATCAAGGTCGACCAGTTCAACCCCAAGACTCGGGTTGCGCGTGGCCAAATCGTGGAGTCACTCGACGTCATCGAGCGTGGCGCCAAGATTGGGCCAGTCGGGCGCCGCTTCGACGTTGTCCCGCCAAAGAAGGCGACTCGCGCCGTGTCGGCTCGGGTCTTGACCAGCCTCTACCCGCACGTCTTTCTAGGTCAGCATCAGCTGGCGTTTCTGGATCGCGGCAGCGACGATGGCCTGGAGCCGGGCACACGCCTGTTCGTGCTGCGCCAGGGCGACATTTGGCGTAGCAGCCTCAAGGTCGCTTCGGGCATGCTGAAGGACCGCGTGCGGATGGACGCCAGCACCAACGTCGAGATCGAGACCACCCCGACGAGCGGTGACGACAAGCAGTTCCCGTCCGAGGTGGTGGCGGAGCTTCGCGTGCTCCGGACCGAAAAGTGGAGTTCCATCGCGATGGTGGTGGAAGCGACCCGGGAGCTGTCTCCTGGGGACGTGGCGGTTGCGCTCGTCGGTCAGTGACCGAGTCGTGTAGCCGGTCGACGCCGGGGTACGCCGCCTTGTCCATAATATCCCCAGGTTTTGGACGATTCTGGCGGCCGGCTTGGTCTCCCCTCCGCCAATGCAGCTACACTCGTCGGGCGCATGCATAAGAACCGCGTCTTCTTCCCCCAGGACGCGCTCGATCGCTGGTTGGCCGAGGGACGCGTCGAGATATCCGGCGCCGAACTCACCATTCCGAACGAGCGGCGGCGCTACAGGCTGGTGGAAGCAGCGCGGGTCCTGTCTGAGGAGGAGGGCTCTCTGGATCCGGACGAGCTGGTTGGCAAGGTCAAGACGGTACCGTTTCTTAGCGAGCTGGGCGCAGAGCTATTGGGTGACTCGATGGTTCTGGGAGAGACGGCCTACCGAATCGTGACGGGTTGGTTGGGGTCACCCATCGGCACGCTGGCCGAGCACCTCGCGGAGCGGAGCGAGCTTCGAGCTGTTCGAGCGGTGACCACGCTGCCCGGGAGCGACGAGGAGCTTCTGGCGGCCTTTCTGGTGCGGAACTTGTGATGCCCGACCTAGCGCCCATCGCGTTTTATCTGGGAGTGGTGGCCTACTCCGCCGCGTCGACGGTGTTCTTCGTCGAGCTAACGCGCGCAGATCCTGCCAAGACGCTGGGGGCCTTCGGTCAGCGCCTGATGATACTAGGTGCCTTGGTCCACG
>JANNWK010000710.1:0-2336 GCA_031408355.1 Myxococcales bacterium | reverse complement strand
CCGAGTTCCCGGAATATGGCGCCGCTGGAGCTTGGCGTTCACTGACCTTCCCTGTCTACATTGAGGCTCGCGATATTCCCCAAGAGGTCCGGGGAGTGGACGCGCTCCTCGCCGACTGCAGCGCGGCGTTGAAGGATGAGCTGTGCGTGCGCGGCAGCCAGCGGGGCCAGCGGGAACCGCGCCGGGCGCTGGTCGTGCTGCGGGGACCAAAGGGCGGCGAGGTCGCGATTTGGGTCCATCATGGCGACGCGGCCATTTCGTACCGAGAGCTGCGTTTTGGAGAGCGGGATCCTGCGGCGGAGCGCTGGCGAGCCGCTGGCTTGGTGGTGGCCTCGCTGGTGCTGGTGCCGGAGCGCAGCTCGAACGCGCCGTCGGCGCCCGAGTCAGCCGCGCAAGTTGAAGCCAAGGCGCCCCTGCCCGCGCTGCCGGCTGACTCTTCCCACTCCCACGAAGCGGTCACCGAGCGCTTCGGCATCTGGCTGGGCGGCGTGGCAGGCCCCTGGGCCCCGGACGCGCCCTGGCTGGTTGGGGCCGAGCTGGGAGTCGACGCCTTCCCGACGCGCCTGCCGGTCGGCATTTTTGCGCGCGCGGAACTGAGCCAAGCGACGGCCCGGCTCGCTGGCTCGGGCGAGGTATCGCGGCAGGCCTGGGCCGCGGGCATCGTGACCGTGTTCCCTCGGACTGGCCCGGTTCGCTTCGGCTTGCGGGGCCAGCTCGGGCGAGAGCGGCTCAGGGCGAGCGCGACCAACGGCTCCGGTGAGGCGGACGCTGGTGAGACCTGGCGCACGGCGGGCGCGCTCGCATTCACACCCACCCTGCTGCTGACAGGTCAGCTCAGCGGGTATGTCGGCGCACAGCTCACGCTCTACGACGCGGAACCGCGGCTGGTGGTAGCGGAGCAGGCGGTCGCCCAAGCGTCCCGGGTGGTTCCTTCCAGCTTCCTTGGAATTCGTGTCGAGTTCTAATTCTTCAGCCTGCTTGCCTGGCGAAGGGGCCCTCATGCGAATCTGAGAGGGCAAGCATGAGCGCCGCCGAACGTACCCCAGCACCGGTGAGGCCCATTGCGGGCGGCGCTGGCGCGAGCGAGCCTTCTGACGCGGATCTGTGGGCGGGGGTGCGACGAGGCGACGGGCGAGTGGCCGCGGCCTTGTACGCCAGGCTCTTGCCGGCCGTGCGCCAGAGCCTGTATCGCGCGCTCGGTCATCGTTCGGTCGACGCTGACGATCTGGCTCAGCTCGCGTTCGAGCGCATCGTGCGCACCCTGGTGGACGGCAGCTACGACGGCAGCACGCCGCTCCGCGCTTGGGCATCGCTTCTGGCCACCCGAGTGGGCTTCGACGCTTTGCGCAAGCGTTACCGGGAACGTGCTCTGTTCTCGCCCGAGGCGGAAGGTGTGGACGAAGGTCCGGAACGGCGACTCCACGCGCGCAGTGAGCTTGAGCGTGTTCGCCGCGCCCTGGCCAGCATCACGCCGGAGCGCGCCGAGACGGTCTTCTTGCACGACGCGCTGGGCTACGAACTTTCAGAGATCGCCAGTCAGCTGGGCGTGTCGGTGGCCGCGGCGCAGTCGCGACTCGTACGCGGAAGAAAGCAGCTGCTGGAGCGGCTGCGCGCAGAGGAAGAGGGTTAGCGCGATGGATACTTGGCGTGAACGAACCGCAGAGCATTGGGTTCAGTCCCTGAGCGAAGGCGAGCCCGCCGCGCGCGATTCTGTGCCCAACCTGAGCGCCATCGCTCTCTTGGCCGGCCAGATCGAGCTTGAGCACGCGAGCCACGCGAAGCGCGGACGGCTGCGGCGTTGGGGTGGTGCCGCAGCGGTGGGCCTACTCAGCGCGGCTGCAGCCACGGCGCTCTGGCAGTACGGAAGCGCCCCCGCGCTGCCGGCCGTTTTGGCTGAAGTGCGTGTCTTGGAGCGCGAAGTAACGCTCGAAGGGGCGCCCGTCGGCAGCGGAGTCGGGATAGGGCGGACCCTGGTTGGAGGCGATGCGCTCGTGACGGGCGCGGCTGCCAGCGCGGCGCTGTCGGTGACCCGTGGCGGCACGCTAGCGCTCGGGGCATTTTCGGAGCTTCGCTTGGTCGCCTCTCCGGATGGTTCGCGGCTATTCGGCGCTCGGTTGGGACGAGGCAGTGTAAACGTTGAGTTGCCCAAGCTCCCGCCCGGTCAGAGCTTTGCCGTGACCACGCCCGACAGCAAGGTGACGGTTGTGGGCACCGCGTTCGAGGTGCGGGTGGCGGAAGGACCGGCGGGTCCCGTCACTTGCGTCAGCGTGAGCCGCGGTAAAGTGCGGGTGGAGTCGGCCGAGCGCCAGGCGCTGCTTGAGGCTGGCCAGAGCTGG
>JANNWK010000709.1:0-3337 GCA_031408355.1 Myxococcales bacterium | reverse complement strand
GCGGCGCACGGGCCGGCGGCCGGCGGCGCAGTCGCTACAGCCGGGGCCGGTGCGCTCGCCGGAGGGTCAGGCACCGGGACGGCTGGCACCCCGGGCACTCAGCCGGATCCGTTGGCCGAGCCGGAAGCCGATCCGAATCTGGTGCCGTTCGCGTGCCAGCCGGAGGTACCCGCGCTCGGTTTGAGGCGCATCGTGCGCCTGAACGCCGCCCAGTTTGCGCCCAGTTTGGCTGCTGTTTGCGACGCGCTGAACGTTTCGGTGCCGGCCGGCGTGGCTCCCCCGTTCGACTATGTGAACGTCGCCGATCGCTTCAGTACTTTTTCTCGCTCGTACGGCATGAACGACGCGGAGCTGCAGAGCGTCTGGGACATGGCGTCGTACGCGGCCGACGCCATGTCGGTCTCGTTGATGAGCGAAAGGGCTTGCCTGCTCGACCCGGGAGCGCTTTCGACGTGCGTGGCGGAGCTCGCGTCGGCCGCCGCACAGGCCGCGTACCGGCGCCCGCTCTCGGCGAACGAGCTGGGCGGCATCAGCAAGCTGGCGCTCGAGAACGCGGCGCAGCTCGGCACGCAGCAAGCGGTCGCGAGCTTGTTGCAGTTCGTGCTGATGTCACCTGAGTTTCTGTTTCGGACCGAGGTGGGGGGCGCGGCGCCGCCGGAGGCCGTCGCCGTCGCGCTGACGGCGCAGGAGCAAGCCGCTGCCGTTTCCTTCACGATCGAGAACAAGCCGCCGGACGTCGCCCTCGTGAACGCCGCGCTGGCCGGCCCCGCCGAGCTGGCAGTTGCGGTCACGGCGCGCCTGACCAACCTGCACGAGGTGCCGAGCGTGCCGCTGATGCTCCGCGAGTACTTCCGGTATCCGCAGGCCGTCAGCATCTTCAAGGATCCTGCGCTCCTGCCGGACGCGCATCGCGTGGATCTGGTCAAGGATACCGACACGCTGATCTCTAAGGTGCTCGCGGCGAGCGGGCACAACCAACTGCTGCAAGCCCTGCTGACGACCCAGGACACCTGGGTGTCGCAGGATACCCACAGTTGGTACGGCATCACGCAGGAGACGAAGACGCACGAAAAGCAGCTGAGGTCACCGCCGGCCGGCACCCGGCTCGGCATCCTCACCCAGCCGAGCTTTCTGATTCACTACTCTGACATGCTTGAGACCAAGCCCGTCCAGCGCGGCCGTTTCGTGCTCGAGAGTCTGCTGTGCAGCACGGTGCCCGAGCTGCCGATCGACGTGGTGCCGGCGCTGCCCGAGCTTGGCGAGAACGCCACGCAACGCGCCCGGCTGAGTGTGCACACCGAAGCGCCGGGCTGCCAGGCGTGTCACCACCTGATGGACCCGCTCGGGCTGGCCTTCGAGCAGTACGACGACTATGGCCGCTTTCGCAGCGACCAGAACGGCCAGGCGCTCGACCTCAGCGGAAGCGTCGCGGTCAGCTCAGCAGGAGACTTGAGCTTCACGAGCGCACTCGATTTGATCGCGCAGCTGGCAACGTCTGAGGCGGTCGAACAGTGCTTCGTGCGCCACTCTTTCCGCTTCTTCATGGGGCGGGGCGAGCGGGACGCCGACGGCTGCGCGCTGGTCGCCGCGCGCGACGCCTACCGGGCTTCGGGCGGTGACTATGCGGCGCTGGTCGCGGCCCTGTTCTCGTCGAGTTCGTTCATCGAGCGCAGCGCTACCGAGGCAGGCCCGTGAGCACCATGAGGATCCTATGAAGTCGCCAGCAGCCGAACGAGCCTCGCGCAGAACCTTCATTCGCCGGATGGGGCTTGGTGCCGGTGCTCTCGTGCTCGCGCCCATCGCGCACACGCTGATCGCCGAGGCGCAGGGGCAGGCGCTGAATCCGAAGCGCGCCATCTTCTGTTTGGTCGGCAACGGGCTGACCACCTACAACTTCACGCCTTCGGGGATCGACCAAGGTGACGCGCGCGACTGGTCCGACGTCCCGGCGCGCACGGACTTCGCCTGGCCGCGCATGCTGCGATCCCTCGAGGCCTATCGCTCGCGCATGCTGCTAGTCGACGGCTTATCGAACGAGCTGCCCGCCTCGCAGCACTCCGGGGGCTACGGAGCGCTCAGCTGCGTCACGTCGCCCTCGGGACAATCCAACGAGTACGGCGGCGCCCCCGGCGGCATTACCATCGACCAGCACATCGCGCGTACTATCGGCGAAGGGACGCCGCTGCGCAGCGTGCTGTTCGGCGCCGATCGCAATGCGACCCCGCTCATGCGCCGGACCTTCGCGCTCGGCCCGAACCAGCCCGCCCCGCATTTCGGCGACCCCAAGCTGATGTACCAGCGCATGTTCGGACCGCTCTTGCCAGGCGAAGGTGGTGTGAAGACGGGCCCCATCCGGCAGAAGGCCGTCCTGGACGCGCTTCGTGGTGACATCGGTCGACTGCAGGCGCACCTGGCCGGGGTTGAGAAGGCCAAGCTCGAGCAGTACCTGGCTGCCATCGAGGAGTTCGAGAGCCGGGCGGCCATCCCGATACCGGGCGCCTGCAGCGCGGGCACGCCGCCAAGCGTCGGGCTCGGCACGGGTCCGCTCGTGCCTGAAGACCTCATGGACGCGATGACCGACATGGCCGCCGTGGCGCTGACTTGCGGCATGACGAACGTGGTGGGCATAGCGCTCGGTACCGGCTTTTCACACGGCAACTTCCCAGTCTTTCGGCGCATCGTGGCAGGCACACCGTGGGCCGAAACGGGCCTGGGGGAGACGGGCCATGAACCGCCCGAGATCCAGGGCCCCGCGATGGACCTGATCCACGACTACGGAGCCTCCCTGCTGGGCAAGCTCGCCGCCGCCTTGTCCAAGATCTCCGAGGGGAACGGGACGGCGCTCGACAACAGCGTGATGATTTACACGAGCGACAACGGCGAGGCGCATCACTCAGCCAAGCAGCGCTGGCCCCTGGCCATCCTGGGCGACGCGGGCGGCCGCCTCAAAACCGCGGGCGCCTTCCGACGGTTCGCGAAAGGTTCCAATAGCCTCCCCGACCTGTGGCTCACGCTCGCCGCCGCGCTTTCCGTCGAGACCGGTGATTTCGCCCAGGGCACGCGAGAACTCGTCCGAGGCCCGATCGCTGAGTTCTTGGCTTAGTTTGTGAGCCCGAGCGCGCCGCCCGCGCGGACGTCGCAACCAGTGCCGGCGTGGGGCCGACGAGGGTTGCCCCCTGGTGACCCCGCCCGGTTGGCGGCAAGATGCCCGCCATGAACGACGACAGCCCCATCGAAGATGTCTTCGCGCGCCTCGCCGGCAAGGTGAGCCAGGCGGCTGGCAGCTTCTGGGCCTTTTCGGTAGCTGGCCTGGTGGTGCTGGTGTGGGCCGCCACCG
>JANNWK010000708.1:0-3054 GCA_031408355.1 Myxococcales bacterium | reverse complement strand
TACCGTTTTGCCCATCGCCCTTGTGCCCAAGTGTCGCGGCTCTGGTCTGTGCTGACAAGCGAAATGGCCCACTGACATTGGCCGGCTCGATTTCTAACCGTTCGGGGCAGCAACGATAGATCGTCCCGGATCCTCGCGGCCTCTAGGCAGTGAGCCCCGGCCGGTCCCTTGCAGAGCTGACCGGTCTTGGGGTAGCCACCCGACGACCACGCGTGCCAATGTTGCTGGGGCCGCCGCACTTGCGCGCTTCCGGCTCGACGAAACAGCCATTTCTCTGAGCTTTCCGGGTGCGCTGGTCGCTCGCACGATGTACACTGGTTGTACAGATGGCTAAGCGCTCGCCCACCACCATGACCATGACGCAGGCCCGCGCTGCTTTCGCCAAGGTGCTCACCCGAGCCGAGCGGGGCGATGCCGTCGAGGTGACGCGCGGCGGCAAGCCCGTGGCCGTCATCGTTTCCGTGCAGCAATACGACGAGACCAGGGCTCGTTCTGGGTCGCCATCCAAGGCATTTCGAGCCTTCATGGCCGCGCTCGATCGGCGCGGACTCGGCGGCCCAGATCCTTGGAAGGGCCTGCGAGATCGCTCAGCCGGAAGGGACTTCGGTTGGTAGGCGCGCTGCGCTAACTACTCGACGCCAAGATCCTTTCCGAGCCCTGCGGCGGGGGCCCGTCGAGTCGGTCGTCGAGATGCTGGCACGGGCACTCGTCGAATCCGCGACGAGCCAAAACTGCAGGCCACATGACGGCTGTCAGGCCAAGCGACTCAGCTCGACCAGCTCGTGCTCGGCAAGCTGCAGGCGACCCACGTCGCTCCAGCTCTGAACCTGTTCTGGGCTGCGAGCTCCCACGATGGCCCCCGTCACGCCGGGCCAACCCAGGACCCAGCCGAGCGCGATGGCAGACACCGAGGTGCCGTGCCGCTCGGCCGTCGGACGGAGCGCATCCCGGAGCGCCAGATTGCGACTGAGCTGGGGCTCCTGAAAATGGGCTGAGCGGCGCCGCCAATCCTCGGCGGCCATTCGCGCGACTCGCTCGGCCGAGAATGAGTCGGTCAAGATGCCGGACTGCAATGGACTGTAGACGATGACACCGGCCCCGTGCGCTTTCGCCCACGGGATCACGTCCGCGCCGCTCTGGCGTTCAATCAGCGAGAACGGGGGCTGAACCGAGTCGATCGGGCGCACTGCTTGCGCGCGCTCCAAAAGTTCGACCGTGAAGTTGCTCACGCCGATAGCGCGCACCTTGCCTTCGTCCACCAGTCGCCCCATCTCGCCCCAGCTATCCTCGACCGGAACGCCCGCTGCGTCGGGCCAATGGAACTGAAAGAGATCGATGTGGCTGAGGCCCAGCCGGGAGAGGGAGGCCTCGAGCTCTCGTCGGATCGAGACCGGCTCGAGGTTGCGCAACGGCTGCCTTGTCGGATCTTTCGGATCCGGCAGCAGGCCACACTTCGTGAAGACCAAGGGTCGCTCGCTCGACGGCAGCTCGCGGAGCGCGCGGCCCACGACCACTTCGGAGTGACCGAGACCATAGATGGCCGCGGTGTCGATCCAATTGACCCCCGCCGAGACGGCCTGCCGAATCGCCGCGACCGACACGGCGTCGTCCTGCTGCCCCCAGCCGTAGGCCCAACCGGCGCCACCAATCGCCCAGGCGCCGAAACCCAGCGTGGTGATCTCGAGATCCGTCCGGCCAAGTCGTCGCTTTTCGAAGGTCATGGAAGCTTGCGCGACCTTACTCGGACCCTGCCCCGCTGTCGTGTGAGCTCGTCGGATCTCTTGGGCTTGCTGGGCCTCCGGGCTAGGCTCCTGGCCATGGCTGAAGCCGTTTATGTCGTGTCTGCCGCGCGTACCCCGATCGGCGCCTACCTGGGCGCGCTAGCCGGCGTACCCGCCCCACAACTTGGAGCCATCGCCATCAAGAGCGCGCTCGAACGGGCCGGCGTTGCGCCCGCTTTGGTCGGTGAGGTGTTCATGGGCAACGTGCTCTCAGCCGGCTTGGGCCAAGCTCCGGCTCGGCAGGCCGCCATCTACGCGGACGTGCCGCACGCGGTGCCGGCCACCACCGTGAGCAAGGTGTGCGGCTCCGGACTGCAGGCCGTCATTTTCGGCACCAAGACGCTCTTGCTCGGCGACGCGGAGTTGGTGGTCGCAGGCGGCATGGAGTCGATGTCCAACGTGCCGTACTACCTGCGCGAGGCCCGTTCCGGCTACCGCATGGGGGATGGCAAGCTCGTGGACGGCATGATTTGCGACGGCCTGTGGGATCCGTACAACGACTATCACATGGGGCAGGCCGCTGAGTTGTGCGCGAAGGAGCATGAGCTCACGCGCGAGCTTCAGGACGCGTTCGCCCGGCGCAGTTATGGGCTGGCGTTCGCAGCGCAAAAGGCGGGCGACTTCGCGGGTGAAATCTGCCCCGTCGCTGTACCCCAAAAGAAGGGCGAAGCGGTGCTGGTGAGCGAAGACGAAGAGCCAGGCAAGGGCGATCCGAGCAAATTCGAACGCCTGCGACCCGCCTTCGCGAAAGACGGCACGGTCACGGCCGCCAACGCCTCAAGTATCAACGACGGCGCCGCGGCGCTCGTGCTGGCCACCGAATCGGCCGTCAAGCGTCACGGCCTGACGCCGTTGGCCCGCATCGTGGGCTACGGCGGCGCGGCGCAGGCGCCCGAATGGTTCACCACGGCCCCAGCCCTCGCCATCGATGCCACGCTCAATAAGCTCGGCCTCAAACCGTCGGACATCGATCTTTGGGAGATCAATGAGGCGTTTGCTTGTGTCGCCTTGGCCTGCACCAAGCTGGCCGGTCTGGATCCCGAGAAGGTGAACGTGCGAGGCGGGGCTGTTGCGCTGGGTCACCCGATTGGCGCCTCGGGCGCCCGCATCCTCACCACGCTGCTTCACGCCATGCGGGCCCGACAGGCCCGGCGCGGCCTAGCGACGCTCTGCATCGGGGGTGGCGAAGCCGTCGCCGTCGTGGTCGAGCGGGCTTGAGGGCAGCGCTGCCGCGCACTCCAGACTGATGGGCACGCCCAAGGCGCGCGAGAGC
>JANNWK010000707.1:0-4066 GCA_031408355.1 Myxococcales bacterium | reverse complement strand
TCCGAGCTAGGCTGGGCGACGTGCCGCGCCGCGCCCTTGGACTCTGCCTATTGCTCGTGCTGCCGCAGTGCGAGCGAGCTCCGCGCACGCACACCGCGAGCCCCACAGCGTCGTCGCGACCGCTAGCGACCGGCGCGACGGCGACCGAGACAGCACCAACAGGCCCCGGGGACGAACCCACCCCTGCCCCGCGCCGCCGTTTCGCAGGCGGCGGCAAGGCCAGCGTCAACGGACGCTACGGGATTGTCAGCTCCAGCGAAGCTCAGGCCACGAAGGCCGGAATCGCGATCCTGGAGCAAGGGGGCAACGCCGTCGACGCCGCCGTCGCCACCGCGTTTGCCCTGGCGGTCACCCACCCTAGCGCCGGCAATCTGGGTGGAGGCGGCTTCATGCTCGTCCGCTCGCCCGAAGCGGAAACTCTGGCTCTCGACTTTCGTGAAACGGCCCCCGCGGCGCTGACGCGCGAAGGTTTCGAGCGCATGCAGCAGCGTGGCGCCCAAGACGGGGCAGCCGTGGGCGTTCCGGGCAGCGTAGCGGGCCTGCTCCTGGCGCTGGAGCGTTTCGGCAAGCTGACACGTTCCCAGGTCATGAGCCCCGCCGTTTCCCTGGCTCGGGACGGCTGCGTGCTTGGCCAGCGACAAGCGCAGCTCCTCGCCGCAAGCTTCCGCGACCTATCCCGCGATCCCGAGCTGGCCAAGCGATTTGGTCGAAAGGGAAAGGCGCTACCCGCAGGCTCGCGACTGCTGCAGCCCGAGCTAGCCGCTTCCCTCGAGCGCGTCCGCGACCAAGGCGCAGCGGGCTTCTACACGGGACAAACCGCCAGCGCCTTGCGCCGCGCGAAGGGTTCGCTCATTCAGCAAGCCGATCTGGATCGCTATCGCGCGCTCTACCGCGAACCGCTGCGCTTTCCCTATCGCGGCCTTTTCATCGAAACGATGCCGCCCCCCTCTGCGGGCGGCGTCGCGCTGGCCGAAACCCTGGGCCTGCTTGAACTGGTCGCGGCCCACGATAGGCAGGCCGGCAGCGTCGACGAGCTCCATCTGTTCTTGGAGGCCTCCCGCCGCGCCCAGGCCGAGCGCCGTTTCGGGGTCGTGGATCCCGACTCGCTGAGCCCCGCGCAGCAAGCCAGCGAACGCTCGCGCTTCCTCGACGCGAAGGCGCTCCTCCAGCGCGTCCCCATTGATACCGAGCGCGCCACGCCCTCGCTAACGCTCGCCCCGCTCTACCCGGGCGCCGAGGCAGAATCCGAGCAGACCACTCACCTCTCCGTCGTGGACCAAGGTGGCATGGTCGTGAGTCTGACGACCACGCTCTCCGCATCCTACGGCGCCAAGTTGAGCGCGCCAGGCACCGGCATCGTGCTGAACAATGCGGTCGCGTCCTTCAGCAGCACCGGCCAGAACCAACCCGCGCCCGGCCGACGCACCACAAGCTCCATGGCGCCCACGCTCGTGCTCGACGGGCGACGCGTCGTGCTCGTCCTCGGCACGCCAGGAGGCGACACCATCCCAAGCACCATCGTGCAAGTCCTGCGCGGCGTCGTCGACCACGGCCTTTCGCTCGACGAAGCGGTCAACTCGCCCCGCCTGCACCAAGGCTTCTTGCCCGACCGCGCCCGGTACGAGTCGCGTCGGCCGCCTCCGCCCGCGCTGCTAGCGGGCTTGAAAGCGCGCGGGCACGAACTTCGCCCCTCGCACGTGGCGATGGGCGACGCCAACGTTCTGCTGCTCGACGGCGAGCTCGGCTATGGCGTAGCGGATCCGCGCGGAGCCGGGCTGGCCGTCGCCGCGGGGCCGCCAGTGACTGCACTCAAGAACGGCGATTGAGCACGACGGGCATGCCTGTGCTGCGTCCGGTTGGCGACTGTGAGAACCGCCAGGCTTGACGTGGCTCCTTAAAGGTGCCATTAATGATTGGTTCATGGAGAAGCGGCGGCCACACTATGACCTCGCCTCCATCAGGATTACGTTCTCAACCGTCCGCGGCCTCCGACTTACCGCGACAAAGTCTGACGTTTGCCACGTTTGAGCTTGGTCTCTCTGATGCTGGCATCGTGGACCTCATTCAGTTGGTCAAGCGCCCTCATTTCTACAAGTCCATGACCTCGCTCGTTGACCATCGAATCTGGCAAGATGTCTACCATCTGCCCTTCGAGACGCGAATCCTCTACGTGAAGTTCACGACGGACGAAACGGGCTATCTGCTGATCTCGCTCAAGGACAAATGATGAAGAACAAGACACAGAGCTGCCCCGAATGCGGAGGTCGCATGAAGTTCGGCCCCAAGCTGCGGGTCTTGAAGTACCGCGAGCTGCAGGACAAAGTGCGCGTAACGGGCTGGTGGTGCGAGTCGTGCGGCGAGGGGATCTTGGCCGGTGACGAGTTGCAGAAATACAGCCGTGCCCTCCAGAACTTGAAGGCGAAGGCCGAGGAGGTGTTACCACCGGCCAAGGTAGCTGAGATCCGGGAACAGCTCGGGCTCAGCCAGCGGCAAGCAGGCGAACTATTGGGTGGTGGTCCGCGAGCCTTCCAGAAGTATGAAGCTGGTAGTCAGACGCCAAGTGTGCCCATGAGCCACTTGCTCAAGCTTCTGGCGCGTGATCCGTCTCGGCTCAGGGAGCTCGAGGGTGCCCCCAAGAGGACGTTGCGCAGCACGAAGGCAGCCCCGCCGACTCGGTCGCGGAGCAGGAGCAAGGCGGCTCTCGGCTAGCCCAGCGCGGCACCGCGTGCCGAGCGAGCACCGTGGATGGGTTCGTGCCCTGCGAATACGAAGCCGGCGTCGCCTGCTACTGCTTGGGAACGCGGTCGGCGTGCGCGGCAGCGCGGGGCAGTGGGAATCTAAGCGTCGACATCTTTCATGGCCGGAAGATCGATTTCCTTAACGCAAGTTGCCGGAGAAAGACGGACGATCGTCTTGACGATTTCTACGATATCGGCGCTCGGTATGCGCCTAGAGTCGTGCTTGTGGAGGGCTGCCTGAACCCCCTCGTCCACAGGTACGTCCGACGCCAAGCCACCTGGTGAGATACAAGTGACCGCTATTCCGAAAGCGCGAAAATGCTCGCGCAAACCGTGGACGGCGCCACGCAGCCCAAACTTGGAAGCAGAATAGACGGCACGGGGTCCCGTCGCGTTTTCGAGACCAGCAGTGGATCCGATCGCAACAATCTTTGCGGCACCTGCTGCGCGGAGGTTGTCCGCCAACGCCTGACATACTCCAATGAACGCGGTGACATTGACAGCCATGATCTCCTGAAACTCTGCCAACTGAGTCTGCTCTAAATTCGCCGAGGACTCCCAAATTCCAGCTGTATAGAGAAGCAGATCGATCGCCTGGCCAGCTAGCGCTGCTCGGACCACGAGAGGAGCGTCAGGTTGGGAAAGATCGCAGGCATGCCAAAGCCTGGCTACTCCGTCGGACCGATCTAGGTAGGTGGGTCTGGTTCTTGAAAAAGTCCAAACCCGGTCCCCAGGCTCCGGCACTGCAATCGCTAGAGCTGCGCCAAGTCCAGCACTGGCACCCACAACTACGATCGAACTCATACGGTTTCCTCCCAACGTACCGTCCCGCCAGCGGCTACGGAATGGGGCGCCTTCGTAGCGTCTCTCTTATGTTGACGCGACGTTGGAGGCGCTTGTGAGATCCGAAGCCTCTCATGCGGCAGTTTGTAGGGTCAAGGAGGTCGTCTAGGCCTGGGTGCCTTGGTGCGCGGGAGGGCGTTTACTTTTCCTACTTGCAGACCCTGGACGACTGACCGGACGGGCGTAGTATCGCCGGTTCGTGAGCGGGCAACCTGCATCTGCGCCAGAAGGGCCATCGTGGAGGGAGACCTTGTTGCAGAGGCTCCTGGTCACTCTGACCCCTATCATGGTCGCCGCCGTGACCATGGCGCTCGTGGGGACAACAGGCCGAAATCGGTTGACGTTCCTACTCATCATCCCGGTCGTCGCGCTGCAAGTGGTGGCCATCTTCAAACCCAGCTGGCCCTACCGGCTGCGCGCCTGCGCCTTGATCGCAACGCTTTGGTGGGGCGCAGTGCTCGGCTACTCCCTGATCGGGTTCAAGG
>JANNWK010000706.1:0-2751 GCA_031408355.1 Myxococcales bacterium | reverse complement strand
CGCCGAGGCAGCCGCCGCCAACAGCGACCCCGCAAGTGCCCGCACCGCCATCGAGCAGGCGCTGCTGGCAGCCCCCGCGAGCGTTCCAGCCAGGGCGCTGTACCTCGACATCCTGGCAGGCGGAGCGGATCCGCAAGCCCTGGCCGCCGCTCTCGAGAGCACCGCCGAACACCTCACCTCCGACGGCGCCAAAGCGCGGCACTACCTCACGAGCGCGGAGGTGTTCGCGCGAGGGGGACTCGATGCCCAAGGCGCGAAGGCAGCCCTGTCGCAGGCCGCGCTTTCAGGGACACCGCCCGCGCTGGTTGGCCGGCTCGCTCGACTACTGGCCGCCCTCACCGGCGACGCCGCCTGGTACGAAGAAGCGACCCGCCGGCTGATGGCGCAGGGCGCCAACGAAGGCGAGGGCCCGGCGCTCTGGCTTGAGCTAGGTCGCGCGCGTTCTCTCCGAGGCGATCGCCAGGGCGCACAGCTAGCCTTTCAGAGCATGGCGCAGAGCCCGGCCAGTCGTTGGCTGGGCAGCGTGCTCGCTGCCTACGTTGCGCCGCTCGTCGGCGAGGCCGTCGTGGTCCCCGAAAGCGACACGGTCGCAGGCGGCCCGCACCAGCCCGTCGTGGCTCAGCCCGTCGTGGCTCAGCTTGAGCAACTCGCCGACGCGATCCGAAAAGACAGCGAACCGCGCGCTCGCGCGCTGACCACCGTCGCGGCGGTCATGTCTCTGGCCGGAGGCGATCGCGCGGGCTATGCGGCACGGCTCGCTACCCTCCACGCTGCCGAGCCTGGCGACCTCGTGGTGGCCCGGGCTCTGGTCAAGGAGCTCCGCGCTTCGGGCGCCCTCAAGGCCGCGTGTGACGTCCTCGAAGCCACGGCGGCTGCGGCCGTCGATGCCGAGATTTCGGCGACGCTGCTGCTCGAAGCGGGCATCTTGCGTTTCCGCAACGGTGAACGTCCGGCAGCCCTCGCCGTCTTCGATCAGGCCGAAAGTCGTTGCGAAGCCGCGGCTGTCCTCATCGCGCGACTTGCGCGACGCGCCGCAGAGCCCGACAACCTCGACGCGCGACGCCAAGTGCTCGAGTCCGCGACGCCCCAGGAGCGGGCAGTGGCCACCCTGGAGCGTTTCGGTTTGGAAGCGGGGCGCGACGGCAACGCGGACGCGCTCGTCGACGCGCTCGATGCCCCAGCTGACGCCGGTAGCCCGGACGAGCTCAGCACGGCACTGACGCTCGCTCGCGCGCTTTGGGGGAGTGCCCCGAGCGACGCCGAGCGCCGGCGCGAAGCCCTGAAGGCGCTGTCGCTGCGAAGTACCGCCGCCGCGGCTGCCTGCGGTGCCGCGCTATTCGTGTTGGCCCTGGGTGCCGAGGAGGGTCCAGGTGGGAGCGATCTTCTCGAGGCGACGGCCAACTGGGCCCAGGCCGACGGCGCGCCGGTTGCCGCCTTGGAATGGTTGGCGGCGGCCACGGCGGCCGGGGACCTGAGCTCCGAAGTTCAGGCGCGCCGCACGCTGGCAAGTCGAGTTTCGGGCGCCGCTTCAGCGGCGCTCACCGCCGGCGCTGATTTGGTCAGTTGGCTCGCTGGCATGGAGCTCGACCCGCCCTTTGAGGCCGCCGAGCCCGCAATCCGGCTCGCCAACCTCGAGTTGGCGCCGCCCGGTTGCGATCCACGCCGACGCGCCAGCGCGCTTTTGGACGTGGGCGAGTTGCTTGGCCCCGAGAGCGTCCCCCTCGGCCTGGCTCTCGCGGGTATGAATCAACTGGCCTACGGCGACGTAGCGCTGGCCCTCTCATCGTTCCGCAAGGTCGTAGACTCGCATCCCGAGGACCTCGCCGGCTGGGAAGGCCTCCGAGCCGCTGCCGCTGCAGGAGGAGATCGCGGCACGGTCGCTGAGGCCAGCGCAGCCCTCGGCGACGCGGTGAGCGACTCAATCGCGGGCGGCCGGCTGTGGGCGGAGGCCGCAGGCATTCTGCTCGACGAGCTCAACGACCCAGCGCGGGGGGAGTTCGCGCTTTCCCGCGCCGTTGAGCGCGACATCCGACAAGCCGAGGCCTTCGATCGCCTGTTTCGCATCGTGCGCCAGCGCAAGGACGACGTTCGTCTCCTCGACTTGATCGCGCGTCGCTTGGGCGTGGCCGAGGAGCCCGACGAGATCGCCAAACTCTTTTGGGAGCGAGCGCGCGTCTTGCGGGGCCAAGGCGACCGCGAAGGAGCGCTCACCGCACTCGAGAACGTCCGCATGCTTGAGCCCGACCACGTGGGCGCCTTAGCGCTTTCGGGAGAAATATTTATCACGTTGGGCCGGTTTGAGGACGCGGCGAGTCACCTTGCCGAGTTGGCCGGCCACGCCCAAGCCCCGAACCAACAACGCCTGATGAGCGGCGTGGCTGCCGTCGACCTGTACGAGAACAAGCTGCAAGATCCGGCGCGGGCCCTGGTGGTCCTGGAAGCGCTCCACGCGGCCGAGCTGTCGACTTTGCCGGTGCGCGAACGCTTCGCCAAGGTCGCCACCAAAGCGGAAGCGTACGAGCCAGCCGTAGCGGTGCTTGAACTGCTGATGAACGAGCGCGACAGTCGCGACGGCCGCATCGAAGCGGCCAGGCTTGCTCTGGTGATCTACCGCGACAAGCTACAGCGACCTGCCGATGCCTGTCGGGCCGTCGAGAAGCTGCTGAGTGAGGCTCCTGACGACGGTGAAGCCATCGACTTGGCCTTGACCGGTCAGCTACCGGAGACCCGCGTGCGTCCGCTGTTGGCTCA
>JANNWK010000705.1:0-11286 GCA_031408355.1 Myxococcales bacterium | reverse complement strand
AGGCTGGGACCCACCCCCCCGCCGAGTACGAGGTCTCCAAGACGCGCGTGCGCTCCGAACAGCACCTCCAGCGGCGACGTGCGTGACGAGAAGGCTTGACCCGCGTCGGACTCTGTCAGCCACGCGCCGTGCAGCTCCGGCCCGACCGTGAGCACCTCATCGAACAGCGAGAGTCCGACGGCCGCGCCGATCACCAGCGAATCACCGACCTCGAGCGAGCCCGTATTGACGTGCTTACGCACTTGGTAGCCCGCGCTCGCCGCGTAGATAAACGGCAACGCTTCGCCGCTCACGTTCAAGCGCGGCATCACGCGAAAACTGCCGTCGCCCACCAGGTTGGTCTGGCTACCGAGCGGGATCCACACGTCCAGGCCTGGGGCGAACGCGAACACCGAGTGCTCGTCCCCTACCAAGCCCAAGCGCGCGCCAAGCCGCGGATCAGCCAGAGCAGGACTCGTCGGGGCGGTCGGACCTTCGCCGGTTTGGCTGAGGACGACGGGCACGTCCAGGTGGGTGTGCAGCCAGGGTTTGACAGCCCAGCTGAGCCCCGGGTGAACGAAGAGTTGTTTGGCCACCAGCTCGCGGCGGAGACCGGTGACGTCGTCCGTGCGAACCAGCGGGGCCTGCAGCGTGTAGTGCCCCAGCAGTTGCGCCCGTACGCCCGGCGAGCCAGCCGGTACGGCGCCCTCTGGGACGACGAAGAAGCGATCGCCAGCCGGCGCCGGCTCGAAACGCAGCAGCGAGAAGCCGTCAGCGAACGGTTGGTCGAGGCTCTGCTGAGCCGCGGCCGAAGCGGGCGACAGTAGCCCCAAGGCCCCTGCGAGCAGCGCCAAGCGGAGGCCTTGCGAGCCTGTGCCACGGCGGCGAGCCCGGGCGCGCCGACGCCGGGTCAGCAGCAGCCCCAGCGAAAGCAGCACGAGCGAGCCGCCGCGCGCCGAGCTCGCCCCGCCCGGAACGGCGCAACCGCAGCTGCCCTCATCCACGGCATCAATCAGGAACGGCGCCGTGCAGTGACCGTCTTGACACTGACGCGCGAGCGTACAATGCGCGTCGGTCGTGCACCCATCGGAGCAAGCGTCCCCCTCGCACGTGAAGGAAGCGCAGGCCGTTTGCTCCCCTGACTCGCACTGCCCGGCGCCGTTGCAGGACGACTCCGCTGTGGCCGCCCCAGAACGACAGTAGGGCTCGCCGCAGCTCGTGTCGGTCCCGGGGAACGCGCAGGTCGCGACGTTGCTGCCGTCGCAGGCGGCACCGCAGGCGCCACCGCCCTGGCAACCGGGGCGGGCGCCGTGGCTGCGCCCCTCGACCGGGCTACACCTACCCAGCTCGCCCGGCACGTCGCACGCTTCACATCGGCCCGTGCACGCGCTGCCGCAGCAATAGCCGTCGACGCAGAAGCCACTCAGGCAAGCGTCGTCGCTCTGACAGGCGCTACCGGGCGGCTCTGCGGCCACGCACACACCTGCCGAGCAGTACTCGCCGCGAGAGCACGCGCCGTCATTCGCGCAGTCGCCGTCGCATTGCCGTTCGGTCGCATCGCAACCGAAGGCGCCGCATGGCTGCTGGTGAAGAGTCGGGCAGCGCCCGATGCCTATGCAGGTCGCCTCGAGCGTTGCCACGGCCTCGCCCGCGGCTTGACCCGGAGTGCAACTACCGGGGCTACAAACGGTGCCTGTTGGATACTGACAGGTCGCGCCGTCCTTACCGTCGCACGCTCCGCCGCAGGCAGAGCCATCGTCCGTGCACTGCGGGCGGCCGCCATGCGGAGCGCCGGTCGCCACGGCGCAGCTACCGACGCTGCCCACGACGTCGCAGGCCTCGCACTGGCCGTCGCAGGCCGCGTCGCAGCAAACGCCGTCCACGCAGAAGCCAGCGGCGCAGTCGCTGGCCGCCGAGCACGAGGCTCCAGGTCCGCCACGGGGCGCGCAAGCGCCGGCCGCGCACACCTCAGCCTCCGCGCAGTCGGCGTTCACGACGCAACCATCGCCCGCGCAAACGCTGCCCTCGCAGCCGTCCTTGCAAGCGACGACCTGAGCGGGCGGGCAGCGACCTCCGCCCGTGCAATGCGCGCCCACGGTGGCCTGACCGTCGACGCAGGCTGGCTCTCGGCAGGCCACGTCGAGGTTGGGGTAGCCGCAGACGTCGCGGGAAGTGCCGTCACAGCTGCCCGCACAGGCATCGGTGTCGGCACCGGCGCCGGCGCACGCCGCGCGCGCACCCACCGGAACGCCGGTGACCGCCGCGCACGCGCCTCGGCTGCCGCACGCCTCACACTGGCCGTCGCAGCGCTCCTCACAGCACACGCCATCCGTACAGAAACCGCTCTGGCACTGCGCGTCGCGGCCGCATTTCTGCCCAGGAGCCTGAAGCTCCCTGCACATGCCGGCCTTGCAGAACGCGCCCCGAGCGCACTGCACATCCGCTACGCAGTCGCCACGACACGTGGTCACAAGGCAGCCATTCGGAAAGCAGCTGACGGGATCAGCCTCCGCGCAGCTGCCCGCGCCGTCACAGAACGCCTGTTCCACGGCAACGTCCGTTGCGGGATCGCAGTCGGGCACTTGGCACTCTGTCTGCGGGTTCTTGAACTGGCAGCTCGCACGCTCGGTGCCATCGCAGAAGCCGTTGCACGCCGAGCCGTCCCCACTGCAAGGCGTTCGATCCCCGTGGGGCGCCCCCACGACGCCACTGCACGTGCCCTCCGCTCCGGTCCGATCGCAAGCCTCGCACTGGCCATCGCAGGCCTCATTGCAGCACACACCGTCGACGCAGTTGGCGTTCGAGGTCGAGCACTGGGAGGCGTCCTCGCACGGTTCGCCGCCGCCGATACGCGGCTCGCACACGTTATCTACGCAGAACGCTGAGGGCGCACAGTCGTCGCTGTCGATGCAGGTCACCCGGCACGTGAGCCCCTCGCACGCGTAGTTGCCACAAGGCGCTGGCGGAGCGCTGACGCAGGTCGCGACGAGGCCATCGCAGCGAGCTTCGGGTTGTTGCGACAGGTTCGCGCAGGACGCCGGAAGGCACACGACCGTGCTGTTCTTGTGAACGTCAGGCGGGCAGTCGGGCGACGTGCCGTCGCAGGTTTCTTGAAGACCACAGACGCCGCCCGGCGCGCGACAGCTGGTGCCCGACAGCCGAGGCACGATCCGGCAAGCATCGGGGAATTGGACGCGATCGGCGGCCAGATCGCAGGTCACTGCGGCGCAGGTCCGCGAGGTGCACTGACTGTCTGTCTCGACGCCGGAGGCGCAGACGCCGCCGGAGCACAGGTCACCCACGCTGCAAGCGACCCCGTCGCTGCACGGGGTCGTGTCTGATTTGTTGGTGAAGTCACAATTACCGGTCGCGGGCGTACAGGTGCCGGCGTTGCGGCACTGCGTCGCGGCCGCGCAAGTTTTCAGGGTGGTACCTACGCAAGAGCCGGCTTGGCAGGCGGGATCCGTGAAGCATTTATTCGGGTTGTCGTTGCACGTGACGCCGTCCGCCAGCGTGCCATCGCCCGGGCAGGCAGCCGAAGACCCGGTGCAACGCTCCGCGGGGTTGCAAAAGCCAGCGCCGGCACGACACTGGTGAGTGCTTGGCTGAAAAGCGTCAGCCGGGCACGCCGTAGGCAAGCCAGCGCAGAATTCCGCGATGTCACAGCCCCCTGCGGCGGCAGCGCGGCAGACGTTGGTAGCGTCCCTGCCGATGTCGGTCGGACAACTATCGCTGGTCCCCGAGCAGCTCTCCGCTTGATCGCAGGCCGCTCCCGGATTGGCGGAGCGACAGATCTGGGCGCTCGTCAGCTTCAGGTCCGCGGGACAGGCGTTGCTTCCGGTGCACGACTCGGGGGCGTCGCAAACCCCGGCGGCAGGCCGGCACTCCGTGCCCGCCGTCTGCACCCCATCCGCCGGGCAGGCCGCGCTGAGCCCGGTGCAGCTCTCCGCCAGGTCGCAGCCGCCGGCCACGGCCGCTCGACAGGTCTCGCCCATGGCCTTGAAGCCGTCACTTGGGCACAGATCGGCGTTGCCTGGGCAAACCTCCGCCACGTCACAGGTCGAGCCCACGGCGATAGTTCGACAGACGAAATTGAGCGGACGCTTGGCGTCGGCCGGGCAGGCGTTGCTCGAGCCCGTGCAGCTCTCGGCGACGTCGCAGCCTCCGGCCGCCGCGGCCCGGCAAACGGTACTACCGGGCTCGACCAGATCGTTGCCGCACGACTTGCTGATGCCGTTACAGGTTTCCGCGATGTCACAGCCGCCCGCCACCGCGGCGCGGCAGACAAACGTATTGTCCTGCACTGCGTCAGCGGGGCAGTCGGTGCCACCGGCACAAACTTCCGCGATATCACAGCCCGTGCCGCTGGCGGCTCGACAGGTGACATTCTCCGCGAGCGCCCGTGGTACGCACACGCCGCCGACCGTATCGCAGCGCATGCAGTCACCCTCGACCGCGCAGTCTGCGTCGGCCAGGCAACCTGCACCGCCGGCGCCCGCCAGCGCCTGCTGCACCATCCCCAGCCGCTCGTCCGTTGACTTGTCCCCCATGCAACTGAGGGCGAGCGCGCTGACCACGAGGGCGCCGACCACACGGGCCAGCAGATCACTAAGCATCCGCGCAGTTTCCAACGATTTCGGCCCCTAGGTCAACACGCCCACCCGGCGGGGTGTCCCCGCCGAACTAGCCGAGCCGGTGGGTGAAGATGCGAGCGTCGCCCAGGCTCTCGGCCGAGGCCACGTCGCGAGCCAAGTGGGTAAAGAGCAGCACCTGGATCCGCTCGGAGAACTCCGCCAGCACGCTCAGCGCCACCCGCGCGCGCTCGTCGTCCCAGTGCATCAGGACATCGTCGAGCACCAGCGGCAGCGGCGGGGCCCCGATCAGATACTGCTCCAGGCTGGCCAGCCTGAGCGCCAGGTACAGCTGATAGCGAACCCCTTCGGAGAGTTCACTGACGTCCAACCCCCGCCCCTCGGCAGCCGTCACACACTCCAGGCGAGCCTCCTCCAGTCCGACTTGCAGCTTGGAAAAACGGCCCAGCGTGAGACGACTAAAAAGCTCACTGGCGCGGGCTAGCACCGGGCCCTGATGCCGCTCACGGTAGCTTTCGACGACGCGCTCAAGCACGAACGCGGAGAGCCGGCGCCGAGCCCAGGCGGACGACAGCTCCGCCAGACGTGCGACCGTGGCCGAAAGCTCCTGCGCTGCGTCAGCCGCGTCGCGCCCTTGGTAAACGCTCACGCCTACTTCCAGGCGAGTCAGCTCGCTGTCACGCTCGCGCGCCTCGTCCTCGCGCAGCGCGATCAAATCGTCCAGCTCCGCGAGGCGCGCCCGCACTGCGCCGTGGTCGCTGCTGCGCGCTTCGGCGACCAGGACCTCAACGCTCTCCCCCTCACAGACCTCGGCCAGCCGCTGATCGACTCGCGATAGCTCCTGCTCTAGCGCCCGGGCGCCGAGTGCGCGCTCCTCCAGCAGCGCAAGCTCTGCCGCATCGGACACCCCGGCCTGCTGGCACAGCTCACTCAGGCCGCGCTGATGCTGACCCAACCGAAGCTCGGCCTCGGCCAGCTCGCGCTCGGTCAGGACAATCTCGGCGTCAATGCCCTCGCGGGCGAGAGCCGCCTCCGTGGCGCGCTCGTACTGCTCCAGCAGGCGCTCCGCGGCCTCCGCCGCTGGCAGCTGCGCGAGCTCCGGCGCGAACGCTTCGGTCGCCAGCAGGGTAGCGCGGGTAAAGTCCGCGATGTCGCGTTGAATGCCTTCGGCGCGCCGCTCGCGTTCCGCAAGTTCGCGACGCTGCCGCGAAAGCTCCGCCAGGCCTTCGAGCAGGGACAGTGCCTGCTCTGGTTTCGCGTCCTGGGCAAGCCCGAGGGGCGCAACGGCTAGCTGCCACTCCGCGCGCCACGCGGCGAAGGCAGCCGCGGCTTGCCGAACGCGCTCGCGCGCCCCGAGCAGCGCCGCCTCGGCGCGCGCGAGTTGGCTCTCGTTGCGCTCGATATCACGCCAAGCATCCCGCTCCTCCCGCAGCAATTGGCCCGCCTCCTGAGGCGTCAAGGGAGCGCCGGAGAGCGCCTCGGAAGCCTGGCACCAGAGGCGCTCCTGCTCGGACTGCGCGCGAGTCGCAGCGTCGCTGTCAACGGCAAGCCGTTCGCGCTCCGCCGTGAGCCTGGCTAGACGCTGGGACAGCGACTCCGCTTCGGCCACACGCGCGGCTTCCGTACGCAGGCGGTCGACCACGGTGTCCGCCTGGGAGCTGGCCCGCACAAGCGCGGCCAGCGGCAGGCAGAGTTCGAGGGCCTTGCGCTTCGGATCGGCCGCTAGCTCCTGGGCTTCGCGAAGGCGCGCGTCGCGTTCCGTTCGCGCCCCGGCGAGTAAGAGCTCGCTCGGTACGCCGCTCACGCCACGGAGCAGTTCCAGCTGGTGGGTCGCTGTCGCATGCTCCTGTTCGAGCGCTGCGCAGCGCTGCGCCAGCTTGTCGCAGGCTTCCCGAGCCTGGCGCAGCTCATTCTCGAAACGAAGCGTGAGCTCGGGTGGCAGCAGTCGACCGCGTTCAATCCGCCGCTGCGCCTTGGCTTGGGCGACGACGGCCGCAAGCTCAGCTGCGGCCGACTCGGCCAGCGACAGCTCGTGCTCGGCGCTCTCCAGCTTGAGCCTGAGCGCAGGGCTCTCGCGACCAAGCGCCTGGACCCGCGCCTGTTCCGACACGGGCAGCGCCCGGGCCACGGCCTGCTCCACGTCCCCGCCCAGGCCCAGTCGCGGCAACTCCGCCAAAATCGCCTCGCGCAACGCCCGGGCCTCGGCCTGGCGTTTCGGCAGGTCGAGCAAATCCTTGCGCACGCGGCCCGTCCCCAAGCCGCGCAGTTGGTCCTTCTGCATGCTCAAGAGCGGGCTCGGCGCCGGCAAGCGAGCCAGCTTCTCGCGACGCTCGTGGAGCTGGCGCGAAAGCCGCGCCACGTCGCGGGCCGCCTCACTCACCTGGCTGGAAAGCCCTTCGCGCTGCTGGCTCACGTCACGCGGCAGCGGCGGCACGTCACCGAGCAAGCGCCGTTCCTCGGCCTTTCTATCGCGTTCGCTCACGCTAGACAGCACGCTGCGCAGCCGCGTCAGGTGTTCTTTCTCGGACCGGAGCCGGCCGAGCTCGGCTCGCCGCGCCTCCACATCCCGCCGAACCTCCCGCACCTTCTCCTGCTGTTCCTCGTACTTCTCAGGCGAATGTACGGCGTCCTTGGCACGCTTTTTCTGTTCGGCGTAGGCGCTCAAGAGCCGATTGAGTTCGGGCTTCTGCGCGCGATCCTTGAACAGCCCGTCGGCCTCGTCCGCGAGCGAAAGCTTGACGCGATGCACGGAGCGCCCGGAGGCGCCGGCATCGAACAAGGCCTCGCCCACGTCGCCCTTGCCCGCCAGCATCTCGTCCCCGCCCTGCTTGAGGCGCTCGTGGTCCAAGCCGAACAGGCGCTCGAAGCTGGCCGCGTCGAGACCATTCAGAAAACGGGACAGCTGCGCTTCCTCGAGCGGGACGTCCGCCGGCGTGGAGAGTGAGTCCTTGCGTTTCTTCCTGCGAACGAACTCGAGCCGCTCGCCGCCGCGTTCGAGGACAGCCCCCAGCTTCAGCGCCGGGCCAGGGTGCAGGTGGGCGTCCTGGGTGGCGGGCGGTATTCCGAACAAAAGGTCACGAATGGCCCGGAGCGCGCTGCTCTTCCCGGCTTCATTCGGCCCGTAAATCAGCTGCAGGCCACCGGCTTCGCCTTGGGAAAGATCCAGGTTGAGACCGGTGAACGGACCGAAGGCGTCCAGAGACAGACGTCGAAATCTCATCCCAGCTCCCCCGCCGACAAGCGCTCGCGCAGCAGGCTCTGCACGTCGCTCACGAGCTCGGCCGCAGCTTCGGGGCTCTGGGCGCGCAGCTCCGGCACCAGCTCCAGCACCTCGGCGGGCAACTTGCGCGCCAAATCGGCCAGCACCTCCTGCAGAGTGGCCGCGCCCTCCGCCCCAACCAACTCCGCCAACACGCTGTCTATCTCCGAAAGCGCGTCATGGCCGGCCGGCGCCTGGACCGAGAGCGGTCGCGTCTGCAGCACCAGCTTCTCGAACCATGCGCCCGCTCCGCCAGCCCCGTACGACTGGATGCATAGCGCCTCGCTCAGGTAGTCGCGCTTCGCGCGCAGCTGAGCGTCAAGCGCGCTCGGACCGCTAATCCGCACGCGAAACGCCAAGAGCCGGCCCTCGGCTTGGGACACCGCGCTAGCGAGCGCCGTCTGAGCCGCCGAAAGCACGTCGTCTAGGCTGGCGGCGCGCTCGCCCGCGAGCACAAGCTCCGCCCAGCGCACGACGTCCAGCGAGCGATGCTCCACGCTCAGGATCCGGTCGCCCTCGAAGCTGACCAGCGTGGCCCCCTTCGCGCCCAGCTCGCGCGCGTGGCGCCCCTGAAGGTTGCCCGGAAACACGATGTATGGCTCCTGCAGCACGACCTCGCGCTCGTGCACGTGCCCCAACGCCCAGTACTCGTAGCCATGCGCCACGAGCGTGTCCACGCGGCACGGCGCGTAGCGGTCGTGTCCAGGTCGCCCCTCGAGCGCGGTGTGCAGGAGGCCCACGTTCAGCGCTCCCGCCTTGCGCGCCGGGTAGCCAGCCGCCAAGTCCTCGGTGACATCGCGCTGCGCAAAGCTGCGGCCATGAACCGCAACACCAAGCTCCTCAAACACCTTCGTCTCCGCGCGCTCTGACGCCAGCTCCACGACTTTCTCGGGCAGCCGGACGCTGCGCCGGATCTGACTGGCTGCGTCGTGGTTGCCCCGGATCCACACCACGCGCACGCCGGCCTCGCACAGCTTGGCCATTTGCGCCGCGAAGAACAGCCCCGTCGAGATGTCCCGCCAATCGCCGTCGAATAGATCTCCTGCCAGCAGCAACAAAGCCGCGCGCTCCTCAATACAAAGGTCCACCAGGTTCACGAGGGCACGCCGCGTGGCCCCGCGGATCTCGTCAGCGGGCGCCGACTCGTAGCGCGAGAGCCCGGTCAGGGCGCTATCGAGATGCAGATCGGCTGCGTGAACCAGTTTCATCCGCGCCGACGTTTACCACGGCCGGGAGCGCTACCCCGGACACAGACTGTCAGCCCGAGCAACCCCACGCTCAAACAGGCGGCAAAATCCGCTGCCGGCCGGCGCCAAGCCCCGGAGCTTCGTACTCGACCGAGTCACCGGCCGCGAGGTAGCGGGGCGGGCTACGGCTCATGCCCACGCCCGACGGCGTGCCGGTACTGATGACGTCGCCTGGCAGGAGCGTCATGAACTCGCTGATGTGGCTGACGAGGGTCAGCACCTCGAAGATCAGATCCTTCGTGTTGCCGTGCTGCATGGACGCGCCATTGACGCGCAAGGCCAGTGGAAGCTGAGCGAAGTCGAGTTCGTCGGGCGTCACCAGGAACGGACCGAGCGGTGCGAAGCCGTCGTGGCTCTTGCCCTTGACGAATTGGCCGCCGCGTTCCTTCTGGTGCTCCCGCTCAGAATAGTCATTCATCAGCGTGAAGCCAGCAATGTGCTCGAGCGCCTCGGATTTTTCCACGTAGCGCGCGCGCCGGCCTATCACCAAAGCCAGCTCCACTTCCCAGTCGGTCTTGGTTGAAGCGCGGGGCAGCGGCAAGTCGTCGTGGGGGCCGCTGAGCGCGCTGCTCGACTTGGTGAACAGCATCGGCTCCAAAGGCAGCTTCGCGTTCTGCTCCTCCACGTGCGAGCGATAGTTCATGCCCACGCAGACGATTTTACTCGGGCGCAGGATGGGCGGGCCGAAGCGCTCGTCGGCCCCAACGCTGGGACATTGCCCGGCGTGCGCGGCGAACCAGGCCCGAAGCCGCGGGATGCCGTCGCTGCCGAAGAAGGCCTCGCCGTAATCCTCGCCGAAGCCCGAAACGTCGACCGGCCCTGCCTCAGCCGAAACCAGCCCTGGCTTCTCGGCGCCCGGCGCACCGAAGCGGAAGAGTTTCATCGCTCTACCCTCAGTCCGCGTAGCCGTCGGGGTGGGTGGAGAACCAACGCCAGGCGTTGCGGATGGTTTCGTCGATGTCGGTGCGCTGCGCGCGCCAACCGATCTCGCGCTCTATCTTGCTCGCGTCAGCGTAGAGGCTGGGCGGGTCACCGGGACGGCGCTGGCCGATATCGACCCGGAAGGGCCGGTCCACCACGCGCTTCACGGCCTCCACAATCTCTCGAACGCTGTAACCCTTGCCGATGCCCAGGTTGTAGATGCGTTGGTCCCCGGGGCCAAGCGCCTCCATGACGCGCATGTGCGCCTCCACCAGATCTTCGACGTGGATGTAGTCGCGGATGCAGGTGCCGTCCGGGGTGGCGTAGTCCTCGCCAAAGATCGTGATCTTCTCGCGCTTGCCCAAGGCCGCCTGCAAGATCACGGGAATGAGATGCGTCTCGGGTTCATGGTCTTCGCCGATCACGCCGTCGGCGGACGAACCCGCCACGTTAAAGTAGCGCAGCGCCGCATAGCCAAACTTCGGCGACTTGGCCGCGTAGTCCCGCAGCATGTACTCGGAGAGCAGCTTCGACCAGCCGTACGGGTTGATCGGCGACTGCGGCGTATCCTCGCGGATCGGCATCTGCGTCGGCTCGCCGTAGGTCGCGCAAGTGCTCGAGAACACCAGGCGCGGCACCTCCACGCGCTCGATTGCCTTCAGCAGGCTCAGCGTGCCGCCCGTGTTGTTGTCGTAATACTTCAGCGGCTCTGTCACTGACTCGCCCACGTAGGCCAAGGCGGCGAAGTGCATCACGCATTCGATGCGTCGCTCGCGCAGCAAGCTCTCCACGGCGTCCGTGTCGCGCACGTCCAGCTGAACGAACGGCACGTCAGCCGATACGGCGGCGCGATGGCCGCGGCTCAGGTTGTCGAGAGCGACGGGGCTGTGCCCCGCGCGCAGTAGACCGCGAATTGCGTGAGAACCGATGTAGCCGGCAGCGCCGGTAACGAGGACCTGCATGGCCCTCCTTCTAACACCGAAAGGGCGCGCGCCGGGACAGCGCGAAAGGAGCTGCGGCCCGGTCGCCGGTCTGGTGGTAAGGGGTGCCTGCCCGTGTCCATCCAGCTCGACTGTCCCCAGCAAGCCAGCTGCCCCGGTTGCCCGCTCGGTGCGCTGCCCTACGCGCAGGGGCTGGAGCGCAAGGCGGGCAAGCTGGCGCAGGCCCTCGCCCTCTACCCCAGCCTTTTACCCGAGCTCTTGCCAGCGCAGGCCGCAACGCCACAGCTCCACTATCGGCTGCGGGCCAAGCTGGTCGTGGCCAGCCGGCGACTGGGGCTCTTCGAGCG
>JANNWK010000704.1:0-2948 GCA_031408355.1 Myxococcales bacterium | reverse complement strand
GCCCAGCCGCACCAAGCTCGGCCGACCAGCGCCGTAAGCCAGACAATACCCACGAAGATGGAGAGCATCAGCAGCATCAGCAGCACGCCGTCGGTGGCCAGGAAGACCCGACCGAGCAGCACGAATTGCCGATGGACGACGTCCAAAAGCACGGCTGGCTTGCCCTCAATGCGCACGAACGGCAGGCCGACGAACAGCACGATCAAACCCCAGCCGAGCCAGCGGCGCGCCCGGTAGAACCTGCCCGGATAGAGGCGCGGTCGGATCCTGAAGCGCGAGCCGTCCGCGTTCAGCGTGGGCAAGACCCGCTCTTTGGCGATGGGTAGCGACATTGCCCGCTTTACGGAGTCGCGCTCACGTTGCCTTCAGGGGCCTTGCCCGGAAGGGATTTCCCGCGCTGGCTACCCACGTAGGCCACCAGCTTCCTGAGCTCGACGGGCGTGAGTTGCTTGCCCCAGGCCGGCATCCCCTTCGCGACGACCCCCGCCTCGACCACGCCGTAGATGTCGGTCAGCGTGCCCTGTCCGTGGAGCCAAGCGCTGTCGGTCAGGTTGGGTCCGATCGTGCCCTGAGCGTTGTCGCCGTGGCATGGCGCGCAGCGAAGTTCGAAGCTCTTGCGTGCGTCGTTCATGAGCGCTTCGTCCGCCATGAGCTGAGCGAGTGACGCCTCGCTGACCGGTTGCGCCAAGGCGGACTTGAGCTCGGCCTCGCGGGCGACGGCCATGTCGGCCTCATAGGCTGCAAGGTCGGACTGACCGTTGGGGGAGATGTGGTAGTGGAAGAAATAGCCGAAGGAGAACACGATGCTCCCGGTGTACATCCAGACCCACCAACGAGGCAGCGGGTTGTCGAACTCCTGGATGCCGTCGTACTGGTGGTCGAGCAGCTTGTCCTCGGCGTGAGGCAAAGATTCGGTCTCTGTGCTGGCGGAGAGAGAACTCGCGCCCTGTGTTGGATCGCTCATTGTTCGGCCTGCTGTGGGTGCTCTTGCTCGTCGCGTAGAGGCAGCGAACTCACTTCCTCGAAGCCCTCACGGCTCGACAGAATGCGCACCGCTACTCCTGCGAAAACCACGAGAAATACCAGGAGTGGCAACTCCGCAAAGATCGGAAGGTGAAGGGCAGACACGGCATCACTGAGTTTCATGGTCGCGGTCCTTCGAATCGGGCGCTCTTCTGTGGCGGAGCCGACTTCAGAAGCTTGATGTCAGTGCCAAGTCGTTGCAGGTACGCCACGAGCGCGATGATCTGCTTGTTTGCCAGATCTTTGGGGCCACCTTGCGCGGCGACTCGGGCCGAGATCTCCTGGCTTTGCTCACGCGCCATGCTCTCTGCATGGTGGATGGCGTCGCCGTAGGGGACCCCAAGCATGGCCATGGCGTCGACACGCTTCTGGATGCCGCCAAAATCGAGGTCTTGCTCTTCGAGCCATGCGTAGGCCGGCATGATCGACTGCGGCGTGGTCGACCGCGGGTCCTGCATGTGACGGACATGCCAGAGGTCGGGGTATTTCCCGCCAATCCGGTGTAGATCTGGACCAATGCGGCGCGAGCCCCATTGGAAGGGGTGATCGTAGACGAACTCGCCGGGCTTCGAATACTCGCCGTAGCGCTCCGTTTCAGCGCGAATCGGCCGAACCATCTGCGAGTGGCAGTTGTAGCAACCCTCCGCTATGTAGATGTCGCGTCCGGCGAGCTCAAGCGGCGTGTAGGGCTTGACGGAGGCAATGCTCGGAACGTTCGAGCGGATCAGGAAGGTTGGGAGCATCTCGAAAAGCGACGCTACGAGCACGGCCGCCGTCGTCCAGAGGGCCAGCTTGAGCGGCTGTCGCTCCCAGACGCGGTGCCACTTCGCTTCGATGAACCAGCGCAATTGGTGTGCGCCATCGGTGAGCTGGCTGTGCCGCGGGATAACCAGGTGGGGCGAGGGACCCTCGTAGGCAGCTAGCGCTGGCGCCTCGTCGGCGGAGTCCGCATAGACGGCAGGCCGGCCTCGCCACGTCATCAGGATGTTGACGAAGGCCATCACCACGCCGGCCACGTACAGCAGCCCGCCGAAGACTCGCACCCAGTACATCGGCAGCAGTCGCAACACCGTTTCGATGAAGTCGGGGTAGGCCAGTCGCCCCGTTTCGTCGAAGGCCCGCCACATGAGGCCCTGGGTGACCCCCGCCGCGTAGATGGCCACGATGTAGACCAGAATGCCGAACGTGCCGATCCAGAAGTGCACTTCGGCCAGCTTTCTGGACCAGAGCTTGGTCTGGAAGATCCACGGCGCAAGCCAGTACAACATGCCAAACGCCATGAAGCCGTTCCAACCCAGGGCGCCGCTGTGGACGTGGGCAATGGTCCAGTCCGTGTAGTGCGAGAGCGCGTTGACGCTCTTGATCGAGAGCAGCGGCCCCTCGAAGGTGGCCATACCGTAGAAGGTGATGGCAACCACGAAGAACTTGAGCACCGGATCTTCGGCGACGCGGTTCCAGGCGCCCCGCAACGTGAGCAGGCCGTTGAGCATGCCGCCCCACGACGGCATCCAAAGCATCAGGCTGAACAGCATGCCGAGCGTCGAGGCCCACTCCGGCAGGGCGGTGTAGTGAAGGTGATGGGGGCCAGCCCAGATGTAGAGGAAGACTAGCGACCAGAAGTGCAGGATCGACAGCCGGTAGGAGAAGACAGGCCGATTCGCGGCCTTCGGCAGGAAATAGTACATCATGCCCAGGAAGGGCGTGGTGAGGAAGAACGCGACCGCGTTGTGCCCGTACCACCACTGCATGAACGCGTCTTGGACACCCGCGTAGATGGTGTAGCTCTTGAGCGGCTCCACGGGCAGCGCCAGGTTGTTGAAGATGTGCAGAATCGCGACCGTGATCACGGTGGCCACGTAGAACCAGATGGCAACGTAGATGTGCCGCTCTCTTCGCCGGGCAATGGTGCCGAAGAAATTGACTGC
>JANNWK010000703.1:0-14513 GCA_031408355.1 Myxococcales bacterium | reverse complement strand
CCAATGATCGCGCCGCCGTCCGCGTCCAACGTGGCGAGGGTGCCCGCCGGGTTGCGGTTGTCGAGCGTCCCTGGAGCCCAGCCCCAGTTCCGGCCTTCGCTGGTCGCTTTGGAGGCGAAAAATAGCTTCTCCGACGAATTGCCGACGTCCCCGACGACGACGTCAAACGTCAGCGGGTCGAACGACCAGCGCCAGGGATTTCGCAGCCCATTGTTGAAGGTCTCCGCGCTTCCGTTGGGGTCGTTCGCCGAGAGATCGATCCTCAAGATCCGACCGAACGGGCCTTCAGCCGCCTGCGAGCAGGCGGGACCGCAGTCGTCCTGGTTGTCCCCTACCGAGATGTAGAGCCACTTGTCTTGCCCGAACTGTAGGTTGCCTCCGTTGTGCCACTGATGGGAGTGGTCCTGAACGAAGACCTTGCGGACGGAGGTGGCGTGGGTCGCGTCGGTCAACTTGAACTCTTCGACCGTGGACTGCCCGACCGGGTTGACCGCCGAGTAGTACACGTACATCAAGTGGTTCGTCGTGAAGTCGGGGCTGAGCACGATGGAGAGCAGCCCTTGCTCTCGACCTGGAGGGTTCTGGCGAACATCGACGTGCAGCAGCGGCTCCGCTAGGAGCTTGCCGGCCTGGACCACCCGAACGTCGCCCGTGAAGTGCTGGGGCACGTAGATGATGTCCGGCGCCTCCGGGTTGCCGATCACCCCGACAGCGCCCGGGATGGACTTGTCGGAGGCCGCTACCTTCTTGAAGGTGGGGAGGTTGCCCGGCGCCGTGTCGCACAGCTTCCCGACGACCGGAGGAGCGCCGCCCGCTCCGCCACTGCCGGCGGCTCCGGCCGTGGCTCCTCCGGAGCCTCCGGCCTGGCCGCCTTGGCTCGAGGTGCCGCCGCTGCCGCCCTGGCTTGAGGCGCCGCCGCTGCCCGACGAGGCGCCGCCGCTACCTGAGGGGCTGCCTGCCAGCATCGACGTACCGCCGCCCGGCAAGGGACTGCCACCCAGGGCAGCGCCGCTACCCCCCGTTACAGCGCCGCCGGTGGCGGCAGTTCCGTTGGTCCCGGCACCGTTGTCGGCGCAGGCTCCGGCGGCGGCCGCGCCGACCAGCAAGCTGAATAGGACGGCTCCGGACCTAGCTCCGGCCGGGTGAGATTTCGCAGGAAATTTTGGCACGGCCTCCAGTACCCGCCCGACCTGGCCACGGCTCACGTTTCTTGCGCTGACCCCTCGGGCGTACCCGCACGCCTCCGCTCTTCAACTCGGGCCGCAAGGCTTATCCGGTCCCCTCGGGACCCCGTTGCCTGAAAGGGTCCGGTTGGTGCTGAAGGGCCTGCGCCACGGGGCCGGCCGTGGAGGACCTCCACCCAGCCACTGCGCGAGCTCTGGTTGGTGCTTCGCGTTCGCGAAGAATCGCCGCTCCGCCCGAGCTAGTCGGCGCTTGATGGTAGCCAGGGAAACAGCGCAGGCGGCCGCTACCTCGGTGAGCTCCATGCCGTCGATGAAGCGCAGCGCGAAGGCGGTGCGCTCGTCCGTCGATAGGTGAGAAAGCGTCGCGTAGACTCCGCGCAGCGCTTGCCGAGCCACAACGTCGACGCCGGTGCCGGCTGGCTCGTAGCGTTCCTCTTCCGAGGAATCGACGAAACGCCGCAGCCAGCGTCGGCGCCCGCGACTGCGCAGCACCTTCCGCGCGGTGTTGGCCGCGATGCTGGAGAGCCACGGCTCGAGCGCTGCAGGATCCTGGAGGTGGTGCAGGGACGTGAGCGCGGCGGCGAGCGCTTCCTGTCGAACGTCGGCCAGCTCCGCATCGACGCCCAGGACATGGGTGATGATGCGGTCCAACACCGGCGCGTAGCGCTGGAAGAAAGCAGCCTTCGCGCCCGTGTGGTTGGCGCGTAGCGCCTCCACCAGGGCGCGTTCGTCGCCCGCGAATGAGAGTGGCAGCATGGGCCGCGAGTCCCGCACGGGGGACCTGCCCGAACTCGTGCCAATGCTCATGGCAAGGAGAATAGATATTCCACTATATATCAGCAACAGAATTTATGTGCCGGTCGCTGTTTGCAGTGGTGCTGAGCTTTTCCGGCTGGGCGCAGCGCGCCCTCTCGCCGACTCTCGTTCAGGCGACGATGCCGAGGGACTTGCCGGTGCTCAGGCACTCGCCTTCACCGAACGAGGTGATGCCGTCGACGCCGAGCAGAGAGAACACGTCCATGTGAAGATCGGATAGCGGGCGATCGCTAGCGGCGCTGCCTATCTCCTGGCCGAACTTCAGATCGGCACCTTCTCCGCACAACAGGACGGGCAAATTCTTGGTGAGGTGCACGTTGCCGTCGGACATGTCCGAGCCGTAGGTCAAAAGTGTGTCAGCCAGCAGATTGGCAGCCTTGAGCCGGGTGAGTAGGTCTGCCCAGAGGCCCGTCTGGACGCGGGTGATAGCCTTGAGACGATCGATCTGCCCTTGGGTGCCACCGTGATGAGCGCAGCCATGGTGGCCCACGCCCGAGCCAAGTGCTTCCGGGAAATGCAGATCTTCCGACACCGCGGGCCCATACATGATCGACGCCACGTTGGTCTGCCCACACTGCATGGCCAGCACGATCATTTGATGAAATAGCTGGAATCTCAGCGCGTAGTTCTTGTTGGGCGCTGAGAAGTCTTCCGTTGGTGCGGTGAGCCCGCCCCCGCACTGGCCCTTGGGACCCGAGAGCTGAAGCTCGAGCTCGCGGACCGTTTCCATGTAGGAGGCGAGCACGGGACGGTAGCTCTCCGGCAAGCGCCCGGAGAGCCGCGTCGCGTCCCCATGCAGATGATCCAGCACGCTCTGCTTGCGTTCTCGCAGGTACTTCAGCCGCTCGGCGCCTTCCGCGCTGTCGCTGAACAGGCGCTCGAACAACCTGGCAGGGTCCGCCACGGGTGAACGAAACTTGTCCGCGGCTTGCCACGAAATCCGATTCAAGTAGTCGTTGGAGTACGCGGGGTGATCGTTTAACGGGTGAATGTAGTAGTAAACACCGCCGATTTCCAGGGAGCGCAGCGGGGAGGTGTGCTTGTCGGCCACGTACTGATCGACCGTCTTGGCGCAGCGGGCCACTCCGGGATCGCCGAGCTGAATGGGCTTACACGAAAGGAAGCCGGTGCAGTTCTGCCAGTGTGGGTCGATGCCACCAAAGCCGTTGCTGAGCCCGCGCAGAATCATCGTGTTCTGCTTGAAGTCCGCCAGCGGCAAGAGAGCGTCGTCCCACGTCCAGCTGCCGTTCGCGCCTTCGGGCATGTAGGCGCCGTTCGGGAAATAGCCCGCGATGTAGCGCGTTCGTGGCACGGGAGCCGCGCGCGCGCTCTCGGGAATGGCACTGGCCAAGAGCGGCAAGGCTAGCTGCAGGCCCATCAGGCGCAGGACGGTGCGGCGGTTAGGGTTCGTCACGGCGCGACCTCCCGAGTGAGCTCGATGGACTTCATGAAGGCTCCGACGATGACCGCCTGAAGCGACGGCTGCGAGCCGTCGAGGGGGCTACCCAGGTCCTTCGCGACCACTTCCTCCTCGGGCAGGGGCCCGCGATTCATGGCGAAGGTAAGCAGCTTGTTGGCGACGCAGCTCCGGTAGTCCACGGAGGTTTCAATGGCCGAGGCCAGCTTCATTGGGTCGCCCACCTTGGCTCCGAAGAGCTCGAGATCGCTGACGATGGGCGCGCCGTTCTCGTACGTATCCCGCCACAAGCCCGTCCGGTCGTAGTTCTCGAGCGCCAAACCGATCGGATCCATTTCATCGTGGCAGCCGGCGCAACGCATGGACGACCCACGGTGGATGGCCATTTGCTGGGCGAGCGGCAAAGTGCGGTCGATGCTCTTGAAGGACTCGGTGATCTCTTCCAACGTCGCGGCGTCGAGCCGGGGCAGGCTTTGGCACAGGAGCCGCGTGAGGGTCCAAAGGCCACGATGGATGGGGCGCCGAAACTCGGAACCGGTGGCTGTTCGCGTCAGGAAAAATCCATGCGACAAGAGGCCGCCGCGCTTGTCGCTCGGGAGCTGTTGAATCGCGGGTCCGTTGGGATCGAACGGCAGGCTATAGTGAAGCGCCAGTGGCTGATCGACGAGCGTGAAGCCCGGTGACATGAGGCGCTCGGCAGGTGCTCCGCTCACCAGTACCTGGTCGAACACGTCGCGCACCTCGTTCTGCATCGACAGCATGATGGCTTCGGGGTCCTTGAGCGGCTCCCGAAAGTCCAGCCATTGCCCGGCGAAGTTCTGGGTGAAACGCGCCTGATAGGTGGCGAGCAACCGCTCGGCTTGCTTCCCCACGATCGCCGCGTCCGCCAAGCTTCCGCTCGCGGCCAACGCGAGCAGCTCATCGTCTGCGACCGAGCTGCGGAAGAACAGCGCGAGTTTCGAGGCAACACCGTAGTCGCGCTCGGCCGGGTCCAGCCCGCCCGGGACGAGCTCTGGCTTGAACATCAAGTTGGGCGAGAGCACGACGCTCTGAACGACAGCAGACAGCGCCTCGTAGAACGGGTGCGGCATCAGCGCGGCGCTGGCGGCGATTTCAGATGAATTGAACAGTTGCTGGTAGGAGCTGAGCTCCTCGGGCCGAATGGGTCGGCGGAACGCGCGACTCGCCAGCTTGCTGACGAGCGGCTGACCGCAGTTGTCCCAGCTCAGCGTCGCCACGGCGGGCGCAACCGGCGTCACGGGCGCCGGACAAATCGAGGTGACGGAGGCCGACGCCAAGGCCAGCTTCGTGATGGCCTCGGCCGTCTTCACCTGCTCGTCCAGCCCCTGCCCGTCGATGCGTTGCTCGCTCATCGTGTCGAAGCCGTACACCTGTGCAATCGGCGTCCAGCCCGCGAACAGCTTGGTGTCGAGCGTTACCCCCAGCACGTCCGCCACGATGTTCCGATACTCTTCGTTCGAAACCCGCAGGAGCTTCGGCACCGCGTGCGGGACGAGGGGCGAGTTCGCTCCGGGTCCTGGGGTCCCGTCCGGGTTGGCGGCGCCAACCCCTGAACTGCCGCCCACCGCCGGGCCCCCGGCTCCGCCTGGGGAGGGATCTTTCTCGACGATGCCGGTGCAACCCAAGCCGAGGGCGAAAGACAGCAACCCCAGCCCTATGGCGGGGTACGGGCGGCGAGGGGGAAAGCGACCCATTCACTAGCTTAGGTCGTCCTGCGCTTGAAGACCAGACAACCGATGTGCCGATTCGACGGCCATCGGCCTGGGTCCGTTGGCGCCGCAATCTTACAGGGGGCGCCTACGCCCGCGGTCGCCAGGTAAACGTGTCGACCAGCTCCGGCTTGGCATCTTCGCCGAGTGGGTCGGTGAGTCCGATGCAATAGCCGTCGATGCCGCTGCCATCGGCGCGCACGCGCAGCCGCAGAAAGTGTTTGTAGCCGGGGTGGTCGAGCGCCGTGAAGGCCTGGGTGTGTTCGATGCCGCGGCGCGTTAGCAGCGCCAGATACGAGCCGAACACGTAGCTTCCGGCAAACACGCTGAGAATGAAGGTACAGCTGGCGACGACGTAGACCGTGGGTTCGAAGTGCAGTCGCAGCAAGCTGTGCTTGACGAGCAGCGAAGCGACGATGGGCAGGGCCGCCGTGAGCAGCGCTGCGCCGAGGGCGAGCGGCAGCACCTTGCGCCAACGCCGCCTCACGCCGCCTATCAGGGCGTAGATGATCGTCACCACCAGCGTGACGGCGATCGGGGCCGCAACGATCATGCCCGTTCGATCGTACAGCCGTACTCCGACGGACATCGCGGGCGCGAACAGGGCGGCGAAGACCAGGTGCGGCAAGAACCCAGAGCGACCGCGACAGATCTTCCACGGCACGCCACCGAGCAGCGGTCGGGACTCGTCGGCGCTTGGCCAGCGTCGCTCGGCCCCCCGCGGGCCTGCGACCATCGGCGCTGGGTGCAGGAAAGCGCCTCCGCCACCGGCGATCACGTGCAGGGTTTCGTTCTCGACGCTGCGCTCGTAGTGATGCACGTCTCCGGAGAGCAAGAAATGCGGGCGGGCGTGAAAATCGAAGCCCAGCGTTTGGATCATGTCGGTGCCGGTCCGGCTGGCTCCGCCGAAGCGGAAGAGCGGATCGGGCAGGAGCACCCACGGGTTGACCTCGGGGTGCTCGCGCGTCCATTCGAGGAAGAAGTGCTTCTGGCGCGAGTCGATGCTCTTGAGCTGGCGATCCACGCCGTACAGGTGAATGCCCGGTGAGATGGGCAGCACGAAGTAGCTCGCGTTCTGGACGGGCACGTAGCCACTCAGCACCAGCGCCTTCGGCTTCTCGACCTTGCCGCCCAGCACGAATTCACGCGCCCACTCCGCGTAGTGCTCAAGCATCGGCCTCGACACGCCGAGCAGGCTGGGTCGCGGGTCCTCCTCGTCGTCGAAGCGTCGTCGGAACATGCGACCGAAGCCGTCGAGTCCGTCGTACCAGTCGTGATTCCCCGGAATTCCCAGGAGCACGCGCGACGGACCCTCCTCGATGCCGAGCGCCTCGTTGAAGGGCACCAGCACTCGGTTGGTGATCTCCTGCGCCGTGGCCACCGGGTACGCCGTGTCGCCTCCGAACAGCAAGATGTCCCCGCGCGGCGCGATCAGGAATGTGCCTGGGTCGCTCGGGTCGGGTAGCTCGTAGCGTTGCACGACGAGTCGCGCGACGGCGCGGCTTACCGACACGTCGTCGCCGGTGTCGGCCACATAGTCGATCCACAAGTCACGCCCAAGCGCCTCGACGACGCTGCTTTTGCCCTCCAGGCCCCCGAGCACGCGCGCGACGCGTGCGCCGAGCTCGAGCGGAGGATCGGGCGTCATCCAGTCGCGCGAGTCGATGTCTTCGGTCGCGATGGCGGCCGCCACGAAATGGCGCAAGTGACCCCAGAACGAACGCACGCCGAACCAGACGACCCCGCGCGGGCTCTCGCGCCCTCGGCTGAAGCGCTGCCCCGGCTTGTGCTGGCTAGGGCTAGGTCGGAATGGCGGCTCTGCGGCAGGATTCACGAATTTTGCTCGAGCCTTTCCCCAGCTTTTGCTGGCCGGCAAGCCGCTCGTCAGTTTGCGTTCTGTTCCGGCCGTACTACTACGGGCGCGCCATGCCCGTTACGACCGACGACGTTCGCATCGAGACACTCCGCCCCCTCTTGCCACCTGCCATTCTCATGGAGGAGATCCCGCTCGGCGAGGCCGACTCGAGGGGCGTGGCGGCCTCGCGTGCCGAGGTTGCGGCCGTGCTCGAGGGCAAGGACGACCGGCTCGTGGTCGTGGTGGGCCCCTGTTCGATTCACGACCCCGAGGCGGGCCTCGAGTATGCCCGGCGGCTCCGGGCGGCCGTGCCCGGACTCAGCCAGGAGCTCGTGGTGGTGATGCGGACCTACTTCGAAAAGCCTCGCACCACGGTGGGCTGGAAGGGGCTCATCAACGATCCGAGGCTCGATGGGACCTTCGCCATCAACCAGGGACTGCGGGTGGCGCGTTCGTTTCTGCGCGACGTCGTGAGCCTCGGGCTACCCACGGCGCTCGAGTTCCTCGACCCGATCACGCCGCAGTTCATGGCAGATCTGGTGACCTGGGGCGCCATCGGCGCGCGCACGACCGAGAGTCAGGTGCACCGCGAGCTTGCCTCGGGACTCTCGATGCCCGTCGGGTTCAAGAACGGAACCGGGGGCACCCTGCAAATCGCCGCCGACGCTGTGCGCTCGGCTGCAGAGCCTCATCACTTTCTGTCCGTTACCAAACACGGTCTGGCGGCCATCGTCGCGACTCGCGGCAACCCGCACTGCCATCTGATTTTGCGTGGCGGTTCGAACGGCCCCAACTATGGGGCTGAAGCGGTCGAGAGCGCGCTCCTGCTGCTCGCCAAAAACGGCCTACAAAAGCGGCTGATGATCGACGCCAGTCACGCCAACAGCGGGAAGGACGCCGAGCGGCAGCCCGCCGTCGCCTCGGCCATTGCGAGTCAGATCGCTGCTGGCAACCGGGCCATCTTCGGCGTCATGATCGAGAGCTTTCTGGTGGCGGGTCGGCAGGAGATCGACGAACCTTCCAAGATGACCTTTGGTCAAAGTGTCACGGATGCTTGCCTGTCCTGGGAGCGAACCCTGCCAGTTCTGCAAGAGCTGGCGGCGGCTGTTCGCAGCCGACGCTCCGCGGCTTAGGGCGTCGTCGAACGTCGGCCTGAGCGGCGCTCGCCGGCGCGGCTTTCACGCGCGAGGTCGGCCAGGTAGCGGTCGAAGTCCACTTGCATGGTGTGGCGCGCAGACGCAACGAAGCGTCTGCGGACCAATTCGCGCTCGCGCAGGGTGCGGCGCTCCATTTCCTGGGGACAGGGCAGCTCGTAGCGCCCGGTCAGGTAGCGGGCGAACAGCCTGCCTTGCGCTTCGACGAGCGGCATGATGGCGCCGAGCGGCTGACACAAGCCGGCGAACATCAAGCCGGGCTCTTGCCAGTGAAAGCAGCGCAAGAACAGCGGAAGCTCGTTGTTGGGCGCGGCCACGAAGCTTGGCTCGAAGAAGGGAAAGGAGACTTTATAGCCGGTTGCGAAAATGATCGTGTCGAACGCCTCCGCCGCCCCGTCGCTGAAGTGGGCGAGGTTGCCCTCGAAGCCGACAAGGCTCGGTCGTATCTTGATCTTGCCTTGGCGGACCAGCGGCAGGAACTCGTCCGACAGCGTTGGGTGAGCGTGACCCAGTCGATGATCAGGCCTAGGCAGGCCGAGTTCCGCTACGTCGCCGACCTTGAGTCGATACCAGAGCTCGGCGAGCTTGGTCTTGGCTTCATCTGACAGCCAGCGTGGGAGCACGCTGCGCTGATCGATGGGCCTACCGAACGCGTACTTGGGCAGCACCCATGCCCCGCGTCGGGTGGACAGGCAGACCTTGGCGCCCGCCTGCGCGAGCTCGCTCGCGATGTCGACGGCGCTATTGCCGATGCCGACCACCGCCACGCGCTCGCTCGCCAGCGCGTGGGGTTCGTTCGGGCTGACGTAGGCGTGTGAGTGCAGGAGCCTGCCGGAGAACCGGCCCGGGATGGGGGGCTCGGGCCACGCCGGATCCCAGTGGTGCCCGTTGGCGACGACCACGGCGCCAAAGTGCTCCTGTTCGCCGGCGGCGGTGGTCAGGGTGAAGCCTTGCTCCGCGCGCTCCACCCGGCTGACTTGAGTTTGGAAGCGGATCGCTCGCCTGAGCTGAAAGGCCTCGGCGTACGACTCGAAGTAGCGCGCCACTTGCGCGTGCCCCGCGTAGTCCGGGTAGTCGCGAGGCATGGGGAAATCTGAGAACTGCATGCGGTCGCGCGACGTGTTGATGCGGAGCGAGCGGTAGATGTGGCTCTGCTGATTGTCGTTGTGCAGCACCCAGTTGCCACCCACCATCGAGCCGCGCTCGAAGCACACCACGGGCACGTGAGCCTCGAGCAGGGCTTTGAGCACCGTGAGCCCGGACGAGCCGGCGCCGATGAGGGCAGTGCGGGGGACGGGCACGCGGCGGAGCCTTGCGTGCCCGGTCGATCGAGGCAAGCGCAAGCCGTTGCCGGTGCTCCGCGGCTGCGGCCAAATGGCCGCAAGCTCGCTCCAGCCACAAATGACTTCATGCCCTGGCCGTAGTGGTATGCTGGCCGCGAATGCGCCGGGTTTTGGTCGTCGAAGATTCCGCCAGCATGCGCGCTTTCGTCAAGGCGGCACTGTCCGGCAACGACGCGCTCGGGGCCCTGGAAGTGGTGGAGGTCGGAAGTGGCTTCGACGCGCTGCGACTGCTGCCACGCGGCGCCTGGGATCTTGTGATCACCGACATCAACATGCCGGACATCAACGGGCTCGAGCTGATCTCGTTCATCAAGAAGAGTGAGACGCATCGAGCCACGCCGATTCTGATCATTTCGACTGCGTCCTCAGACCGCGACCGCGAGCGTGGTCTGAGCTTGGGCGCGAACGCCTACTTGGTGAAGCCGTTCAGCTCCGAGGCCTTGGTGAAGGCCGCGCTGGCGCAGCTGGGGCAGGCCCCTGCGCCGTCGGGGCCCCATGCTTGAGATCAGCGACAAGGCTCGCGAGGAGTTCTTCTCGGAGGCCCAAGAAATCATCGAGACCTTGAGCCGGAATCTGCTCGCGCTGGATGCCGCCCAAAAGGCCGGTAGCAAGGAGGATCCGTCGCTCGTCAACGAGGCCTTCCGGGCGGTGCATACGCTCAAGGGTTTGGCCGGCCTGTTCGGCGCCGTTCGGCTGGGGGCTTTCTCACATCGGCTGGAAGACTTGCTCGACGATCTCCGGCTTGGTCGTATGGAGCTGCGGCCTGAAGTGGTCGACGTGCTCTTCGCTACCGTGGACGCCTACGGTCGTATCCTGCAACTGGAGAAGGACGGCCGCGACGACGAGTTGCCCAGTGTGGAGGAGCTGTTTCGTCGACTCGATCGACTGGGCGCGAGCGTGGAACGCGGGCCGAGTCCGATGGGCGACTACGAGCTTGACCCGGGCATGCTGGCGGTACTGACCGAGTACGAGGAGCACCGCCTCCGCTCCAATATCGAGCAAAACCTCCGGCTCTACCGGCTGCGCGTGCAGTTCGACCTGGCGACCATCGACAAGGCGCTCGATGACATGAAGGAGCGCGCCAAGCGCCACGGCGAGATCATCACCTACTTGCCGACCGGCGAGGCGATGGGCGTCGACGCTATCGAACTCGACTTGTTGGTTGCCTCGCGTGACGACCTGGCGACCTTGATAGGCAGCCTCGGCGCGGACAACGTCGTCATCGAAGAGATCGCGCGTCGTAGGCGCTCGCTTTTGCCAGACGCCGGAGCGGGGAGGTCGCTGAGTTCGCCCGCTGCCTTTGCCGCTCCGTTGTATGCTGAACGGGCCGGCGAGGTGGGGGAGCTTGATGCGTCTCCGTCCTTGCGCTCCTTGACGCAGACCGTGCGGGTCGACATCCGCAAGCTCGACCATTTGATGAACGTGGTCGGTGAGTTGTCGATCGTCCGTAGCGCGCTCTCGCGCATCGCGGAGCGGTTGCGCGGTGAAGGCTCGCGCCAGCTGGCCACCGAGTTGATGCGGCTGCACAGGAACTTCGATCGCCGTTTGGGCGAGATGCAGGATGGCATCCTGGAAGTGCGCATGGTGCCGCTGGGTCAGGTGTTCGACCGCCTGGCCCGCGTCGTGCGCCAGATCAGCCGCGACCTGGGCAAGGAGATCCGACTGGTGATCACGGGCGCCGAGACGGAGATCGACAAGCTGATCGTTGAGGAACTGAGCGATCCATTGATGCACATGATCCGCAATGCCATCGATCACGGCATCGAGTCGGCGGAAAGGCGTGCCGAGGTCGGCAAACCTCTGGCTGGCACCATCGCGCTGAACGCCTTCCAGAAGGGCAATCACGTGATGATCGAAGTCGAAGACGACGGTCAGGGAATCGACGAGCTGGCGCTCGTCGAGAAAGCTGTCCACTCCGGGAAGATCGCGCGTTCCGATGTCGCCACGCTCATGCGCGACGAGATTCTGGCGCTGATCTTCGTGCCCGGGCTGTCCACCCGCGAGCAGGCGGACGACTTGTCTGGCCGCGGCGTGGGCATGGACATCGTCAAGACCAACATCAACAAGTTGGGCGGAGTTGTCGATGTTCACAGTGAGGCTGGGACGGGCACGAAGATGGCGATCACTCTGCCCATCACGCTGGCCATCGTGAGCGCACTGCTCGTGCGCGTTCACGACCAGGTCTTCGCGATCCCGCTTTCTACGGTTTCAGAGGCGCTGTCATTCGATCCGGCGACCGTGCACAGGGTGGAGAGTCGCGAGGTGATCACTGTGCGCGGCAGCTCGCTTCCGCTCTGCGATTTGGGCCGACTGCTCGGTCTCAGCGATCGACCGGACAGTCGGCGTCGGCGCTTCGTGGTCGTCACGACGCTGGGTAATCGCAGGCTCGGTTTGGTCGTGGATCACCTGTTCGGCCAGCAAGATATCGTGATTAAGCCGCTGGGGGGCTCACTGGCTCAGGTCCGCGGCTTCGCGGGGGCGACCGAGCTTGGCGACCAGCGCGTTGGGCTGGTGCTCGATTCCGGCGCGGTCATCGAAGAGGTCCTGTCCGGGGTGGAGGCGCCGCGCGAGCGGACGAGCTTGCTCTATGGCTGACTTGACGCGCGCGCTCACGCCACGGTTGTCGCGTCGTGGCACCGAGACGGCTCCGCTCCGAGAATTTCTAATTTTCGTGGTCAGCGGCGAACTGTTCGGGCTTGAACTGACGGCGATCAAGGAGATCCTGAGCCCTCCGCCGATTACGCTCGTCCCTCGCACGCGACGCGAGGTGCTTGGCGTGTGCAGCGTGCGCGGGCTTTTGGTCACCGTGCTGTGCCTGCGCCGCGTGCTGCAGCTGCCTGAGACGACCGTTGGTCGTCGCGCTCGCATTCTACTGACCAGCTCTGCCACTGGCGAAACGATGGGCCTCCTCGTCGATGAGGTGCGGCAGGTCGTTCGGCTTCAGCCCTCGGAGATCGAGCCGGCCGCCACGGCGCTCGGTAGCGACGCCTCGGAGCACGTGACCGGCGTGGCTCGTCCCCCCGGAAGCTTCATCGTCCTGCTCGACCTCCGTTCCATGCTGCCCAGCTGAGTCTTTGATGAGCTATCGCCCAGAACGTTCCGACCCCGAGAAGAGCTTCGTGGGCTTCGTTGTGGGCGGCGTTGCGTACGCGGTGCAGATCCGCCACGTCCGCGAGATCGTCAACCCGTTGCCCGTGACCGAGCTGCCGCATGCGCCGCCGAGCATTGCGGGCGTCGCCGATCATCGTGGGGAGATTGTGCCGGTCGTTCAGCTCAGGGTGCGCTTCGGGCTGCCGCTCCAGGTCGATCCGCGACGGAACAAGTGGATCTTGATCGATGTTGCGGGGCGTGGCGTGGCCCTGTGTGTCGATCGCGTGACCGAGGTTTTCGGCATGGCAAGCGCCGCGCTGAAGCCCGCGCCTGCGCTGGGCAGCGGCGACGAGGTGCGGGGTATCGCTGGGGTGGTCAGCCGCGAAGGCGGGCTTACCTTTGTCTTGGACGTGGGCGAGCTCGACGTGTTGACGGCCCCGCTTTCGGTGGCGCAGCTGCCTGTCGCCGAGGCGAGGCGTTGAGTCAGTCGGACGAGTCGGAGCACTTGCTGGCTCGGCCTGAGCCGGAAGACCGCCGGCGTGCCGTCTCGCGGCTCGCTGAGCTGCCGCCCGCCCAGAGGATCGCTCCGCTCATGGCGGCGATGGGGGACGCGGATTGGCGCGTACGGAAGGAGGCGGTCGGCTTTTGTGCGGACCAGGGACCCGAACCGGCCCTGATCGCCGCCCTGGTCGAGGTATTTTCGCCTGGTCAGAACGTCGGTCTGCGCAACGCCGCGCTGGAGGCGCTCGGCGCTTTCGGCTTGAGCGCGGTGGAGGCGCTCTCACTTCGGATGCCGAGCTTGGATGCCGACGGCAAGAAGCTCGCTATCGAAGCGCTTGGGCGCTCGGCCGAGCCGGCCGCACTCGACGCCCTCACGACCGTCATCGCGGACGACGACGCCAACGTGCGGCTTGCGGCGATCGAAGCGGTCGGCGCGGTCGGCGCCACGCGCGTCGACGAAGCGCGAACTCTGCTACTCGCGCGCTTGGATGGCGCGCATCCGCTCGAGGCCTTGGCTGCGCTTGAGTCCTTGTCGAGCATCGGAGCTGGCTTGCCGTTCGGTCGGCTTGAGCCTTGGCTGGGCGATCCACTACTCGGCCGGCCGGCGCTGCGACTGGCGGCGCAGTCGGGCGAGCCTCTGGCAGCGCCGCGGCTGGTACGCGCCCTGCTAGAGCCCCGCGAGCTTTCGTCGGTCGTTGCCTTGGCGGAGTTCGTCGCGTGTTCGGAGCGCGCGCGTACGGCCGCAAGCGCGGAACTTGCTCGGCTGGGTGAGCCCGCCGAAAGGGCTGTGCTTGGCTGGCTTTCGAGCGGCTCGGCAGACGTCGACGGCGTGCGAGCGGCGCTCGCCATCGTTGGCGGGCTTGGGCTTTCGGCGGGCGCGGAGCTTTCGGTGGGTTGGCTATCAGACCCCGGTTGCGGCGTTGCAGCCGATCAGGCGCTGTTTCTGCTGGGCGCTCCCGCGGCGCCGGCGCTCATGGCCGGGGCGGGTGCTCACGATATCGAAACAGCCGCCGCCTGCCTCGACCTCATGGGTCGGCTGCCGGCAGCTGGGCTCGATCGCGAGGTCCGCAAGGTACTCACCAGCGCGCTGGCCTCGCCCGCGTCCGCTGTAGTGAGGGTCGCGCTCGGCGCGCTCATGCGGGTCGGCGACGCCGATTGCTTGACTGAGTTGGTCGGACTGCTGGGCGACCCCTCGCTCGTCGGTAGCGTCGAGTCCGCGCTGGGCGTCATATCGCTGCGCTACCCGGAGCGCGCTCTCGCCCTCCTGACCCCTACTACGGAGCAGGGTGGCTCCGCCCACGCCGCCGCCGTGATCATCGCCGCCTTGGCCGGTGGGCCCAGCCGCCGCAGGCTCGAGCCAGCCGTACTGACGGCGTTTCTCTGCCGCCTCTTGCTGAGCGCCTCCCACGACGAGCGCCGCGCG
>JANNWK010000702.1:0-3448 GCA_031408355.1 Myxococcales bacterium | reverse complement strand
TACCAGTACTTCTTGTCTAGCTGCGAGAAGAACGGCTTCCACTTGGCTTCGTAGATGAGCTGTGCTGCCCTTTCAGGATCGTTCAGGTCCGGCTTCTGCTTCCAAAACTCAGAAAAGTAGGGCTGGCCCCAGGTCCAGGTGTCGTCGAAGAAGCCGATCTTCACTGGCTCTTCCAGGCTGTCCAGCGCTTGCTGGAGAGGCCTCAGCTTGCCGTCCTCGATGTCCGGGCCGTACGTGTTGGGCAGCAGAAAATCGAGACCTGCGTATTTGGCGTCCAAGAGTTCGCGCCGCCAAAAGCCGGGCTTCAGTGGCGAATAGTAGTCCTCCGGCTCCGGCCCAAAGCCAAGCAATCGGTCCTTCTCGGCCATGCCGTGGGCGTGGGTGTTGGCCCAATCCATCTTGCAATTGACCTCGTTCGGGCAATTGAAAAAGAACATCAGGACAGCGCCCAAGTCGCGCTTGGTTCGCTTGATGGGCGCCACGCCCAGGACATCAGGACTCGCGGCCCACGGGCTCGAGTAGGCAAGCTCGCACTTCCGCGCTGCGGATTTGCACAGGCCGAGCACCACGTCCAGACGCCGAACTCTGCCATTTGTCCTGAGCAGCGCTGCCCACTCACTGACCAGGGACGGGCCAGGTTCACGCCCGGTGATCTGGCAGTGCGCCGCGCGCACCATAAGCTCCGGGGCGTGACCCAGGTTGACGTCGACCCTTTCCGCGCGCTGGCAGGGACCGCTCCATTCGGGCTTGAGCTTGAACGGCCCCAGGTCATGCGGATCTTCGGCGGACACCTCGCCCCCGGCGACGGACCTGTCCCCGATGCTGACCGCTCGTTGATCGAAGCAGGCCGAGAGCAGGCCGAGCCAGCCGAAGGTCAGGGTGCGGGTCCAAGCGTTCATGCGCGATGCTCTCGTGGGAGGCTGGCGTCAGCCGCCTGCGCCGCCTTCGCCGCCTTCGCCCGCGACCGTCGGAGTCACCGGGGTCACGGGCGCCGTGCCCTTGTAGAACGTGATCTCGTCGATCGAGGCGTCGTAGTCTGGGCCGGTCGTGATCAAGTTGAAGCCGAGGATCTTACCCGTCCAGGCCGCGCCCGGCGCCACCAAATCACTGAAGGCGATCGTCACGTGCTGCCACTCGGCCGTGAGCGTGACCGTCTTGGCGGGGTGCAGGAAGCACTTGGCCACGACGGTGCAGTCACCCGGCGGCATTTCGGTGGCAGGTTGCGTCGCTGGCACCACGGCCTGGAACTTCAGCGCGTTGTCGGCGCCCGCGCTGCCCTTGACCCAGAAGGAGATACCGTCGAACGCGGCCAGGTCGAGGCAATTCTCCAGCGCGACATTGACCAGGTTGAAGCCGAAGCCCGCGCCGTAGCCCTCGTCCGCGGGCGCCTTGATGCCCTCGGCGCTGGCGTGCGCCGCCTGGGCGGTGTCCAGCGCGCCGCCCGCTAGCCGCTCGATCGCGGGCAGGTTCGCTGGAGTGGTGTCCGAGAACGCGTACCACCCGTCGAAGCGCGTAGCGGTTTCGAAGTTGTCGACGAATGCCTCAGCCAGCGGCAGAACGCGCGTCTTGCCGTCGCACACGCTGGGCCCCGCCGTCGTCGAGCCACCGCTGCCGCCGGCGGTCGCTTGCGACCCGGCCGTGGACGACGCGCCCCCAACAGCGCCGGCTCCCGTATTGGCCAGCCCGCCGCTGGCGCTGGCGCCGCCCGTGGTGCCTGCGCCAGGTTTGCCGCTGCTGCCAGCGGCTCCCTCTGGATCGTCGGCGCCAGAAGCGCAGGCGGTGGCCAAAGAAAAGAGCCCGATGATGGTGCCGAGACTCAGTGACGCTGTGTTCTTGCGGTTCATTTTCTCACCCATGATGGTTCGCGGGGCATGCCGAGGCGTGCGGCGCGAGGGTCAAGCGCCATAGCGCCGCCACCAAGCCGAACGAACTCGAGACGCGGTTTGGACTAACGAATGAAGAGTGGACCGTCGCTCGCTCGCTAACTCGGCGGCGACCGTCACTTTGCGATTCAGGTTTCGCACCGATGAATTGACCGACAGCGCGCGTGCCGTCAAAGGAAATCGTGGTCAATTCCTCGGTTTTACCGAAGAACACGCGCTCGTGAGCCTGAAGCGGTTACTGGTAAACAGCCATATTTGCCTACGTTTTCGCTTGCGACGAACTCGCTGCGTGATAGTTGTAACTTCAGCGTTGCGCCGGAAGACAGCCAGTCTCGGCGCAAAAGCCAATCAAAAACCGCTCGCCCCGGGAAGTGCTCATGAGCTATCTGCGACTGCCTCGACTCGCCTGCCTATTCTTGCTCACGCAAGGCTGCATCGGTCCCCAAGGTGCTGCGCAGCCCTGCGCAGAGACCCCAGCTGCGGCGAACGGTGACGCTGGGAACGAAGCTAGCAAGGCGGAAGTGCTCGTCGAAGCCGTCGTTCCGACGGGCAGCTTGATCTGGGACGGCGCTGGCATCTCGAACTTGCCGGAGAGCATCTCGCCGCCCGGGAGCTGGTTCGTCTACAGCGACAAGAGCGCCAAGGGCGTGAAGAAGCCGCCCTCCGTGGAGGAGTTCACGACCGCCATCGAGAACGGCGTGCTGCACACCACGGGCAGCGGATTCACCGAATGGGGGGGCGGAGTCGGGACCAACCTGGTCGGTTCGCCCGTGCTGACGCCCGTGGACGCCAGCCGCTACAAGGGCTTCAAGTTCAAGGCTTCGGGCAGCACGCCGATGAAGTTCCTGGTGGGTACGGTCGCGACCATGCCCGAGTTCGGACGTTGTAAGAGGTGTTACGACCACTTCATGACCGTGATCAAGGACCTCGGCCCCGAGCCGAAGGTCTACGAAGTCCGTTGGGCCGACCTGAAGCAAACCGGCTGGGGTGACAAGACCAAGCTCGACACGAAATCGGTCGTGGCGCTCAACTTCACGTCCAAGGATGCCGTGCCGTGGGACTTCAGCATCGACGAACTCGCGCTGCTCGAGTGAGGCGCTGCGCAGAGCCAATCCAATGCGGAAAATCGGGCTGATCGCGCTGCTTCTAGCGGCCTCGTGCTCACGCGGCTCCCACGAGCCTGAGCCGGACTCGGGCGGCGGCGCGCCGACGCCGGCAGCTGGCAAAAGCAGGGCAGCCGGAGCCCCGCTAGCGGAGAACGTCGAGTTCGTGCTCGGCCCAGAGTTCGAGGGAGCCTGTGAGAGAAGGGCGGTCATCGACGTCAACTTGGGCCACGAGCCAGAGCTTTTCCTGCGCGCCGCGCACTGCCAGGTGACCGGGCAGGAACCAGCGCCAGAGCTGGTGAGCGACTGGTCGGAACGCCTGCGCACCACCGACTGGGTGCGCAGGGTGGACGTCGTCCGCTCGCTGTGCGAGCAAGCTAGCCGGAGCTGCTCGCTACACTACTCCGATCCCTGGCAAGAGCAGGTGCAGCTCTCCGCCCCGTGTGAACGCAAGGGCACGCG
>JANNWK010000701.1:0-2468 GCA_031408355.1 Myxococcales bacterium | reverse complement strand
CGGCGCTGTCGGCGGCGAGCAATTGCTGGCGGTAGAGCAGCTGCAGTCCGCCATTCAGGACGATGTCCCCCTTGTTGAGGGCGGCCTTGAGCAGCTCCGGGTTCTTCTTGCGCGCGACCGTGAACACGTACTGGTTGACGTCGTCGAGCTGGGCGATGTCGTACGGCTGCCCGCGTTCGAGCGAAAGTGAGTCGCTCGTCGCTCCCTCGTTCGGGAAGTCGAACGCCGCCGAAGCGTACAGGTCCAGCGACTTTACACCGCTGATGATTTGGGCGCGATCGATGGTCGACTGGTAGTCGTCGTCGAGCTCGTCGCCGGAGTTAAACACCATGCCGAGGCCCCAGTGGTTCGGCATACGTCCGAAGCGGAGCTGGCCCACGGGCGTCATCCACTCGGCCCAAACCCGTTTGACGCTGATGCTGTCCTTCAGGTTGTTCTGACCGGCGCTCGGCGCGCTCGTGTCATCGTCGGCGAAACCGAAGGGCGCGTAACCGCTGCGTTCGGCGACGGAACCGCCGCTGCTTGAATAACCGCTCGGCGTTGAGCCCAGTACCAGGTTGTCGAGCAGGTTGAGCTGCGACACCACTCGCAGGTTGTCCGAGACGTGAAACTCTGGATCGAGTCGAAATCGCAGGTTGGCGCCAGCGTTGGTGTTGTCGTCGCAGCCGCGATCAGCGTCGTCGAAGCCGGTTTCAGTGCCGGAACCGACTTCACTGGGCGTGCAGAGCGCGACGCCTCGGGCCGATGTCACGCTGGTGCCGTTGGCGCTGATGGGCGTGTACCGATGATCCGCCGGGCGCGGCCAGAGCGCGCTGGTGGGCACGTCGACGCGCCCCAAATGGAACTTGTAGAAGAGCTCCCCGCGTGCCCGCAGGTTGCCGTGCAGCTCCAAGATAGGTCGCGTATGGGTCCACCAGTCCTCGGCGAACACGGCGTTGCTTCCGCCGGCCTTGCTCGGGCTGGGGCGGTCCTTGCCCTGTTCTTTCAATGCCGCGCTGTCGCTGGCTGGCTCAGGCCACACGGGCAGAGGGGTAAGCGACGAGGGGGCGCTGGACGGAGCGAGCTCGACCTCCGCGCTCGCGGCCGGGACTTCAGTCGCGTCTGCGGCGGGTTCGGGCGGAGGCGCGGTGGGCGCTGGCGCGGTGGGCGCTGGCGCTGGCGCTGGCGCAGCCACCGGCTTGGGCTCGGCAGGTTTTGCCGGGGGCGCAGGTTTAGCCTCTTCCGGCGCAGGCTGCGCCAAGAGCTGAGCCGAGAGCGTAGCGGTGAAGGCCGAAGCCAGTAAAACAGAGCGTTTTCGCATCGATACTCCGCTTGGAACCCGGCGGCGGGAGTCCTTTCGCACCGCGCGCTGAGACTGTCAACCGAATCCCCGCCTATCGCAGGCCAGGTCCCTTCCCATCCCGCTGGAAGCTGGTCATCACATCCGTCCGGTAGCGACTGGCCTCACGCTCTGCGTCGGTGAACACCCCCGAAGGCGGGGCATTTGGCTCGGTATCCGGGGCCTCCGCGGGGCTGGGCGTTGCCGCCGGAGCGTTCGTCGCGACCCGCGGGTCGGGCGCGAGCTCGGCTAGCTGCGGCATCGCCATCGAGAGCGTCTTGGCGACCTGTGACAGCTTGGCCTGGGCCTGCCACCCGGGCGAGTCGGGCAGACCGAGCGCGGAGCGTAGGGCTTCACCGAGCGCTCGAGCGGAGCTGTAGCGGAGGTCGCGGTGCTTGGCGAGCGCGCGCGCAAACACGAGGTCGAGCCCCGCCGGCGCGCCCGGCACCAGGCGAGTCATGGGCGGCGCAGCTTCATCCAGCTGGGCCGCGCGCACGCCCATTTCAGTTCGATCCGGGCCGTCGAAGGGCGTCGCCCCGCTCAGCATTTCGAACATCACGATGGCCGCTGCGTACAAGTCGGCGCGCGCATCGAGCGGCTGCCCCATCACCTGTTCCGGTGGCATGTAGGCTCCGGTGCCCGGCGCCATCCCACCGCTCTCTCTCGCCAGATCCGCCGGCAACCGCGCGATACCGAAGTCGGCCAGCTTGCCGATGCCGTCGGTCCGGATGAGCACGATGGCGGACTTGACGTCGCGGTGCACGATGCCGAAGGCGTGGATACTCTCCAGCGCCCCCAGCAGCTGGGCCATGTAGTGCCAAGCTTGCGCGTAGGGGAGGCGTGGCAGCACCGCTTGGCCCGCAAAAGCTCGCTGCAAGAGCTCGGATAGGGACTCGCCCTGAACGAGCTCCATGGCAATGCAGAGCTCCTGCTCGTGTTCGAACAGGCCGAAGCAATGGACGATGTTGGGGTGGGACAGCTTGCCCAGCACTTCCGCCTCGTGGCGGAAGAGACGTTCTGCGCGCTCGCGGCCCCGAATCAGCGGGTGAAGCACCTTGAGGGCTATCGGATGCGGGGGGGTCTGCGCCAGCCGGCCGGCGGGATTGTAGTAAAGCCAGCCGCGATAGACGACGCCCATGCCTCCTTCGCC
>JANNWK010000700.1:0-2422 GCA_031408355.1 Myxococcales bacterium | reverse complement strand
CTTCAGGGCGAGCTCGACCAGGCAGTAGCCAAGAGTTTGGGCTCCGGTTGGTACATTCTCGGGCCCGAGGTCGAGGCGTTCGAGCAAGAGTTCGCGGCATACGTCGGCGCCGCTCATTGTGTCGCCCTCGGCAACGGGCTGGACGCGCTCACACTAACGCTGCGAGCCTGGGGCATTGGCCCCGGCGATGAAGTGATCGTGCCCTCCAACACGTACATCGCGACATGGCTGGCGGTCACGGCAGTCGGCGCAACGCCGGTCCCCGTTGAGCCAGAACGGGCTGGCTACAACGTCGATCCATTGCGCGTTGCCGCTGCGATTTCCCCAAGAACCCGCGCGATTCTGCCGGTGCACCTTTACGGAGCGGCCGCTGATTTGGCGCCGCTGCTGGAGCTGGCACGGCCCGCGGGGCTCCTGGTGCTCGACGACGCGGCACAGGCACACGGCACCCTCTACGCCGAGCGCAGGGTCGGTGGGATGACGGACGGAACGGCTTGGTCCTTCTATCCGAGCAAAAACTTGGGTGCGTTCGGCGATGGTGGGGCGGTAACCACCAACGACGGGGAGCTGGCCAGTCGCCTCAGGCTGCTGCGCAACTACGGTTCGCGCAAGAAGTACGAGAACGAAATTTTCGGGGTCAACAGCCGGCTTGATCCAATTCAGGCCGCTATCTTGAGCGTCAAGCTGCGCCACCTGGACGCCTGGAACGCGCGCCGCCGCGAGATCGCGCGCGCCTACCACGGAGCGCTGGCATCGCTTCCGTGGCTCACGCTACCGGTTCCAAGCGACGAGAGCGTGTGGCACGTTTACGTGGTGCGGGTGGCAGAACGCGAGCGCTTCCAAAAGCATCTTGCCAGCGCCGGCGTCCAGACACTGATTCATTATCCTATCGCCGCGCATCGACAGCCCGCCTACGCCGAGCAGTTCAAGACCGTATCGTTCCCGATTTGTGAAGCCATTCACGCTAGCGTCGTGAGTTTGCCGATGGGTCCACACTTGTCCGACGCGGACGTCGAGGCCGTCGTCGCGGCGGTCCGCAGCTTCGCCGCCGGTGCCGCATGAACCCGCCATTTCGGGTCCACCCCACCGCTGATGTCCAGTCCGAACACATCGGCCGTGGCACGGTTATCTGGCAGTTCGTCGTGGTGCTCCCCGGGGCCGAAATTGGTGAGGACTGCAACCTCAACTGCAACACCTTCGTAGAAGGTGGTGCTCGGCTGGGCGATCGCGTCACGCTGAAGTGCGGCGTGTACGTCTGGTCCGGAGTAACCCTGGAAGACGACGTTTTCGTCGGTCCGAACGCCACGTTCAGCAACGATCTAACGCCGCGCAGCCGGCATGCTGCGGCGGTCATCCCCACGCTCGTCAAGCGCGGCGCCTCCATCGGCGGCGGGGCCTCGCTCCTCTGCGGCATCACCGTCGGCCGCTACGCTCTCATCGGACTCGGCGCCGTGGTAACGAGCGACGTCCCTGACTACGCCCTCATGCTGGGTGTCCCCGCTAAGCAAAATGGCTGGGTCGACGAAAGAGGAGAACGCCTGATTGAGGAAACGCCGGGCGTCTTTCGCTCAAGCGCAGGGATAAGGTTCGTTCTAGGCGACGGGATCCTGCTCCGCCAGAACAGCTAGACTCGCGTTGTGCTGGCCCCAAGCCGAGACAAGGTCGCCGTGGCGGGAAGCGCCTCCGACCGTCGCCGCCCCGCCGCCAGGACCCCGACCAGCGATACGTAGAACGGCATCAGGGGCATCCGGTAGCGCGAAAGCGTGCCCAAATTCGTCGAAGTGATGCCGACGCCCACGGCCAACGTCAACACGAAGCCCGCACAGAACGCCAGGCCCGGCTCCGTCAGCACGAGCCGCAGCGTTTCCCCAAGCGACCGTCGAAACAGCCCCCGCATAACCCACCAGGTAATCCCCAGCATCTCGAGCGCATTGAGGAACAGCGCGGCGCTCCCGGTCTCGAACACGAAGGGACGGAACAGCGTGGTAACGAGCCCAAGCGGGATCTGGAGCACCAACGATCCGCCACCCGCCAACGCATAGTTCGAGCCGCCCTGGATCCGCCCACCAATCTCCTGGGCCACTCGAGCTTCGTCTTCAAACGCCTCCGGCGCAAACTGGGGCAGCCACGCTCCCGTGCCAAGCATGGCTATCATCGCAACCACGATGGCGAGCACCAAATAGCGCGTCTTCACCGTCCCCTCGCCCCGCCGCATGGCCCGCGCAAACGCCCACATGCCAGCTCCCAGGCCAAAAGGAGGGAGCAGGTAGCCCTTGAACAGGCCCACCACGAACACCCCGACCACGAAGGTTGCCACGGCCCTTGGCCCCCATCGCCCAGCAGAGATCGCGTCTGCCCCGCTGAGCATCAACGCGAGGCCCATGACCGCTATCGGCTCCTTGAGCAGGCCGCTGGACCAAAA
>JANNWK010000699.1:0-1614 GCA_031408355.1 Myxococcales bacterium | reverse complement strand
GTGACGGCGGGGGGCGGGGTCGCCCTGCTCGGGGCAGCGGGGACCTTAACGTTGACCGGAAGATCGGACGCCGCGGCGCTGCGTCGAGACTGCGCGCCAGGCTGCGATGCGGACCGGGTTGACGGCATTCGGCAACGCCTGCTGGTAGCCGACGTGGCGCTGGGCCTGGGTCTCGCCTGCGCCGGGCTCGCCTCGTACCTTTACCTTACGACGTCCTCAACCCCCCGCAAGGCGTCCTCGACGGTCGGGTTCGGCGCGTCCGCCCACGGCGCGCTTGCCTGGTGGAGTGCGCCCTTTTGAGCAAGTCTCGTCTCGGGCTCTTGGTTGCCTCAGGCGTGCTGGTCGCGGCCTGCAGCCAGTTCGTGGACCTCGACGGTCTGGACACCAACGCGCTTAGCGCGCAGGGCGGGTCCCGGGGGCAAGGCGCGGACGGAGGCAGTGGCGCGCTGGCCGCAAACGCTGGCAGCGCGGGAGCCGGAGGCGCGTCGCCGACGACGGGGCGCGACGGTGCGCTCAGCGTGGTGGGGACGCAGGCTCCCAACCAATTCGCCCTGCTGCGGGAGCCGGGCTTCGCAGGCGACGTCACGCTTTCGTTGGCAAGCGGCGGGAGCGCACCCGATGCCACGTGGCTCGTGCCTGGGCAGCGTGTGCTGCTCTGGCGCCCCCAAGGGGCCGACGACGCGGTCGGTTCCGAGAAGGCGACGAACCTCACGGGTAACCTGGGGCGCTACGCGCTAGCCCGCGTCGGTGGTCGCTCGGGCGACTCCCTCGTGCTCGAGCAACCACTACCCTTCGATTTGCCCGCACTATCCGACGGTGCGGGAGGCGACGTCGCCCAACTCGTGTCCGTCCCCGAATACACCCAGGTGACGATTCCACGCGGAGCAGGCCTGGTTGCCACGCCATGGAATGGCAGCTTCGGCGGCATCGTGACCTTCGCGGCGGACCGGGTCGTCTCTGAGGGAAAAATCTCGGCGGACGCGGCCGGGGGCAGAGGTGGCGAAGCGAGCCGCAGCGGTTACATCAACTGCCTCGAGTTGAACGGGCTCGGCGAAGCCGGCTACGGCGGTAAGGGTGAGGGGCTCAGTCGCCTGCATTTTGGAGCCGGCGCCCTGGCTGGCGGACCTCAAAACTTCCTGAACGGCGGCGGAGGGTCCGGCTGCGCGAACGGAGGGGGAGGTGGCGGCGGACATGGGGGCTCTGGCGGTCGCGGAGGCCATCAATTCTTCGACATGGCCCCAGGGCAGGGCCTTCCGGGTGCCGGAATCGCCTACGCTCCGCAGGAACGGATCGCGTTCGGCGGCGGCGGCGGCGGCGGTGGTGGAAACGCCATCCCCGGCACGCCCGGCGGTCGCGGGGGCGGCATCGTGCTTCTCTGGGTTGGCGAGCTGAGCGGCGGAGGAACGCTCTCGGCCGATGGCGCCGCTGCGAATGACGCCATCGGAGGCGAGAGCGATGCGGGCGGGGCGGGTGGCGGTGGTGCGGGTGGCGCCATCGTGGTGCATGCCGGCGGAGGCATTGCCTGCTCGGCCGCAAGCGCGCGCGGTGGACTTGGCGGAACCACCACCGATCTTCAGGGCGCCGCTCAACGCTACGGCTCAGGCGGCGGCGGCG
>JANNWK010000698.1:0-1524 GCA_031408355.1 Myxococcales bacterium | reverse complement strand
CGGGCGATCTCGGCGCCGACACCACGTTTGGTGATAAGGCGCGGACCATGGAGCTTTGGGCGAAGTTCGCCGGGGCCTCCAGCTGGACGGCAGAACAGTCGATCATCGAGCTCGGCAAGCCTGCCGGTAACAATCACGTCTGGGGCATCGACATGAGCGGCCGCAACGGCGCCGCCGGCGTGTTCGGCCCCTATGTGAACGGCGTGAGCGATAACAACGGCGAGAACGCCCCCCCGCAGTTCCCCTCAGCGGTCGACGTCGGCTGGCTGCACCTCTCCTGGTCCTACAAGGGCGCCGGCGGCGACTTGGTGTTCACAGTCAACGGGGATGTCCTGCCGACACAGGTGCCTGGCGCCGCCTTCACGCTCGACACGTCACCGGGCTACGTGCTGCTGGGCGCTTCTCAGAACTTCGGCAACGGCGGCTGGGACGGCACGATGGACGAAGTGCGGTTGTGGAGCGTCTACCGCACCCCGGCCGAGATCAAGGCCAACATGAGGGTGGTCCAGAAGGCCGACGCCCCGGGGCTGGTCGCGTACTACCGTTTCACTGAGGGCGTCGGCACGTTCACGGACGACGAGAGCAAGAAGCCCTCGCATCGCTTGTCCACCTGCGCTGCTGCCACGGGCGCCTGTCCGGCGGTCAATGGGGCTGCCCCGACGTGGGTCGATTCGGACATTCCCGCTCCGGCGTTCACCTGCGCGCCATAAAGGCGGGCTACGGGTAACGCTCGCAAGCCGCCGCTTCAGCGCAAACAGCCGTGTTTCCTGAGGCGGCGGTTTTGCGTCTGCTGGGCCCTGCCCTTGGCCCGTGCCGAGGGCGCCAGCGCCAACGGGCCGGCAGGCCCCCGCAAGGCCGGGCTTTGTTCGCGAAACAGCAATGTTTCTTGAAGCGGCACGCCGGGCGAGTAAAACCACGATCCCCATGCTCGATCTTCCTGACGCAGGCCTGTACCGAACCACCCAACCCATGCCAGGGCATGAGGACACCTTCCCAGCGGGTGTCCTGGTGTACGTGGGGCAACCCCCCTCCAACGGCGGAGTCAAATTCGTCGTGCGGCCCGTGGACAACCGCCGCAACCGCTGGTTCTGGCGCGACCCCACGACGCCGCTTCGTTCGCCCACCTGGGCCAAGACGCTCAAGGTGCTGCCGAGCGAAGGCTTCTACACCTTGCCGGAGCCCGTGAACTTCGAGGGCGGCGGACGCTGGCTCAAGAACGCGCTCGTCGAGCTCGGCTACAACGAAAAGGGTCAAGGCATCCTGTTCGTCGGCGAGTGGAAGGAAGACGGCACGGAGAACACGCTCACCTTCAGCGACCGCGGCCTGGTCATCGAGGACTCGCTGCTCTCGCGCCTGATCTGGGCACCGATTCTTCCGGTCAAGGCGCAGCCCGCGCCGGCCAACGTCAACGCCTGAGCTTCCGAAACAAAAACAGAACGCGCCGCCGTCTCTCACGAGACGCGCGGCGCGCGCTAAAGGTGCCAGTGCGGAGTCGCCGCTTGCGGCTACTTGGCGGCTTTGAGG
>JANNWK010000697.1:0-5644 GCA_031408355.1 Myxococcales bacterium | reverse complement strand
CCCGGTGTGCGGCGCCGACGGCCAGGCTGCCGGAGCTCATTGGGGCGGTGCCGGCGGCCCCGGTGAAGGCATTGGTGACGTGACGTGCAACGCAGGCGGCACGGGGACGCATACCTTCTCGCCGGCAGACGGTAAGTGGACCATCGGCGGCGCGGCCGCGACGGACATCCTGCTGCATTCCTTCGTGGTTCACGAGGCAGGCGGGGCGTCGCCCGGTGGTCGGTTGTCGTGCGGTGTCCCGGTCAAGAAGCTGTAGGCCCTAACGTATCGGGCTGGCCTCGCGGCCCTCAGCTTGTCAAGATGGGAGCTTCATGGAGCTCCCGACACGCTTCGCGGTACCGGACGGCGTGGATGACGGCGTGCTGCGCGATCTCGTGCAGCGCTACGCTGGCCTGATTGAACGCTTCGGCGCCGACTTGGGCCAGCGCCCCATGGCGCTGCCGACGGCAGAGTTTTTCCCCGACCAGTTTACGGGAGACCTGCCCTCAGTGACTCGGCTGCTGCGCCGCATGCAGCAGCACGCCGGAATGCAGGACGTGCCGATTCAGGTCGGCGTGGTGGACCCAGAGGGTGATGCAGCGGCCGGCGCCGCTGGGGGCTGCGGCAGTTGCGCCGCCCCCAGCGTGCCTGCTGAGGTCCGTGCCGCTCGCCTGGTGGATCTCGGCGACGGCTGGCGCGTGAACCTCGCGCCCGCCGAGGTCAGGAGCCCGGTGGCGCTGACGGCGGCGCTCGCGCGCGCGCTGGGGCATGTCTTCCTCCTCGAAGAGACGAGCCCCGAGCGGCCGATCGATGAACCGCTGGAGGTGACGGTGGAGCTCACGGCCGTGGCGCTCGGGCTCGGTAGCCTGCTGCTGGCTGGCTCCTACCTCTATCAGAAGAGCTGTGGCGGGCCGAACGTCTCGTGTTTGACGGCGCTCAGCGTCGCGGAACTCTCCATCGCGTTCGCGCTTTTTGCCAAGCACTCGGGTCACAGCCTGCGCAGGGCGCGCTCCGAGCTCGACGCCACGCAGCGGGACCAGCTGCGCGAGGCCGAAATCTGGATGTTGTCCAATCCGCAGGTCAGCCGGCTGCTGGTCAAGGATCCCCTGCGTCTGGTGCTCGGCGACTTCGAGCTTTCCGCTCCCAAGTCGTTGGTGGCGCGCCTGCTTGCCGGCTTTGCGCCCGCAGCGCGCGCTTCGACTGCGTGATGGGGGCCCGACGTCGCCATGCTTCAGGCTGAGGACCGTCGTCGCCGGCTGGAGCGCAGGCTTTTTGGTGAGGTCCGCGAAACCTGCAGCGACTACGAGCTGCTGGGTGCCGGCGACCACGTGCTGGTCGCATTGAGCGGAGGCAAGGACAGCTACACGCTGCTGCACGTGCTGGGCGCTGTCGTGCGCCTGCACTATCCGGGAGTGAGGCTCACGGCCGTGCACCTCGATCAACAGCAGCCTGGCTACGACGGCGAGCCACTGCGCCGCCACCTCGAAGCCAGCGGTGTGCCGTTCGAGATACTGTCCGAGGACACTTACTCGGTGGTGGTGGGCGAACTCGGCGCTGGGCAAACCTACTGCTCGCTCTGTTCGCGGCTGCGGCGCGGGATCTTGTATACGGCGGCGGAGCGGCTGGGTTGCAACAAGCTGGCGCTGGGTCATCACCGCGACGACGGCCTCGAGACGTTCCTCATGAACCTGTTCTACTCGGGAAAGCTGCAGGCCATGCCGGCCCGCTACACGACCGACGACGGCAAGTTCGAGGTCATCCGGCCGCTCTTGGGCAGCGCCGAGAGCAGCATCGCCGAATTCGCCGAGCTGCTAAAATTCCCGATTCTGCCCTGCAACCTGTGCGGCTCCCAAAGCGGCCTGAAGCGCGAACAAATGGCCGAGTTGCTGAGCCAGCTCGAGCAAAGCTCCCCGCACCTGCGGGCCGTGATGGCCAACGCGCTCCGCAATGTTCGGCCCACGCACTTGCTGGATCGGGACCTGATGAAGTGCTGGGCTGAGCGTCCGGCGGACGTCCAGCCCAAGCCCGCGACGCCACGCAAGAGCGTGCCGCACCACCGCGCGCTCCCGATCGTTTCTTCGGGGCTGGGGACTTGCCCAGATGTTCCGTTGCTCCCCGGCCAGTCCTTCAGAGAGCCTGTTTAGTTCCGGCGCGGTTCTGATATCGTTCCTTTGCCGTGCAGTCGCCCCACCCGCCCGCTCGAGTCTACGGATTTCGTTGTATCCGTTGCGGCAACGGTCTCGAGCTGCCCCAAGATGTTCGGCTGCTGCACATAGATTGCCCGTACTGCGGGCAGGACAACTTGCTGCCGCCCGAGCTCGTTCAGGCTCGGCAGCGTCAGTTCGAGCTGGACCAACACCAGTACGGCCTCGAACTCCAGGAGCAGGAGCGCTTGCGTGCAGCGGCAGAACGGGCGAGCGCTCACCAGCGCAGTACGCGCCGCCTGTTGATTTGGCTCGGCGCTGGTGGCTTCTTTGGGCTCAGCTTGATCGGTGGCTGCCTGACGCTGGGATACTTTGTTTCGAAGGACGAAAAAGCTGAGAAGGCCCGGGCTCAGGACCCCAAAGTGAACGGCCAGGCGGCCGTGCTCGAGCGCTTCGCCGTGCTGCGTGAGAAGCAGGGCTGCAGCCGGATCTTGGTCCAGCCGACCACTCACCGCGCCGAGGCTGGCAAGCTTTCGCTCGACATGGTGAAAGGCGATCACTGCGTGCACGTCTTTGGCATGACGGGCGCGAGCGCTGCGCTCAGCATGAAGTACGAGGGGCGTGTGGCCTTGACGCAGCCGCTCCCGGCGGCGGCGCCGGTGCTCGACTATCGACTGTGTGCTTCTGAGACGGCTCCGCACGCGTTTAGCATCGAGGCCACCCCGGGCGAACCTTTCACGGTGGCAGCGCTCGAGTGCCCGCGGACGCCGGCTGAAGGCGGAGCGCGTTCGAAGGAGGACGACACCAAGAAGGCAGGCAGGGATCGGCTGGTCGGCATGGTGGCGGAGCTGGCGCAGGCGGGCTGCAAGACCGTGGTGAGCGAACCTAAGGTGAGCCGCGGCGAGCAAACCTTTACCCTGACTTCGCCGGACAAGGCCGCCTGCTACAACCTATTGGCGGCCAGCTACTTCTCCGACGTGAGGCTCAGCGTTACGTTGACGGACCCGGACGGGCAGAGCCTGCCGGTCCCTTCGCCCGATTCACGCATCCGCGCGGAGTACTGCGCACCGAAGGCCGGAAAGTACACGCTCGTGCTCGCCTCAAGCACCGGCGATTTCTACTCCCACGCCAGTGTCGACTGCCCCCGATTTGGGCCCGAGGGCCTGAAAAGACTGAAGAAGACCGCTCGTTAACCGGTCCCCCGGCGTCCACCCGTTTGGGCTCCCGACCGCGGACGGGCTCAAGAGTGGTGCTCGCCGGCCGTTCCGACTCTTCAGGAGGCCTGTCTGCCAGCTTCTTCCAGCGCCGCGAGGCGTCAAACATCGCCGGGTCAGGCGCCCGCCAGCGGAGATCCGTCCGCAAATGCGACGGAGCGCTTCGATTCGACGGCGATTGTGACGCCAGGCGCGGCAGGGACACCGCGTTACCAGGAAGGCAGCGTCGTTGCGCAGAAGTATCGGCTGGTACGGGTGCTGGGGGAGGGCGGCATGGGCGCCGTGTGGGTCGCACAGAACCTCACCTTAGGGGTTCAGGTAGCACTCAAGCTCATCCGCGCCGAGATTGAAGGGCGCGTGGACGGACTTTCCGAGCGCCTGCTCCAGGAAGCGCGCGCGGCGGCGTCCATCGGGCACCCCGCCATCATTCAGGTCTTCGACTTCGGTGTCACTGAGCACACCGAGCCCTTCATCGCCATGGAGCTCCTGCAGGGAGAGAGCCTGGGGCAAGTGCTGCAACGCCGCGGCAGGCTCGCCGCGGGGCGCGCGGTCCGCACGCTCCTGCCCGTGATCGAGGCCCTGGTCATCGCTCACCGCCGCGGCATCGTTCATCGCGACCTCAAGCCTGACAACATCTTCCTGGCGCAGCAAGCCAGCCGCGTTCAGCCCAAACTTCTAGATTTCGGCATCGCCAAGCTGAGCCAGACGTTCTCCGCCAACCTGACCTCCGAAGGCACGGTGCTGGGCAGCCCCGCATACATGTCACCCGAGCAGGCGCGCGGTGAGTCCGACGTGGATGCGCGCACGGATCTGTGGGCGCTCTGCGTCGTCCTCTACGAGATGGTGACCGGCGTCCATCCATTCATTGGCGCCAACTGGCACGGGCTCATGTGGTCGATCATGGAAGGTCAACCGAAGTCCTTGATGGATCACGCAATTGAAGAGCCAGCGCTTTGGGCCATCCTCGAGCGTGGCTTGCGGAAGGAGCGAGACGCGCGCTACCCCTCGCTCTTCGATTTCGGGAAAGCACTGGCACAATGGCTGGTTGAGCAAGGCGTGACGCGGGACATCTGCAACTCTTCGTTGCGGTCGAACTGGCTCGAGCGCACGCAGGATTCATCGAGCGGTGTGCTGCACTCGTTCTTCCCGTCGGATGGTCCGCCGAGTGACGAGGACTCGCTGGCCGTTCCGGAGGTCCAGCTCATTGGACCGGAGGCGGCGGCCGAGGTTCCCCAAGAGAACGTGGTAGTCGCCTCCAAGAGCCGTATTCGGCGCTCGCTGGGCATGCGCCCGGGCTCCGTGACTCCCGGCACTTCCTCTCGCACCTGGCTCTTGCTCACCGCACTTGGGGCCGTGCTGTCGTTCACGGCGGCGGTCGTCTACAGCTTGTCGAGTGAATCGTCACAGTCTGGGCGTCGCGCCGAAAGAGACGATGAACCGTCACCGGCGGTGATCGTGCGCGAGCCTTCGAATCACCTTGGCATCGCTCGGCGTCGCGATCTTCTGCCTGGCGCGGCGGCCCTTGCGCCCGTTCAGCTCAAAGATGAGGTCGACTCGCTCAAGCCTGCACGAGATCTTGCTCGCTCGGCGGCCGCCAAGAGGCCAGCCAGGTATCCACGACCCGCCTCCAAGAAGCCGGTGGGTGACTTGAAAGATCCGTTCGTGAAGAGCCAGTGAGCGGCACGGAAACGGCCCGGAGGTTCGAGTTTTGAGGGGTACAAAGACCACTCAACTCGGGCTAGGGTCCCGGGCCATGGCGATGACCACGACCCCGAGCGGCCTCTCTTACGAAGACACCAAGCCAGGCGCAGGCGCGACCCCCGAAAAGGGCCAAACCTGCGTCATGCACTACACCGGCTGGCTTTGGCTCAACGACGCCAAGGGTGCGAAGTTCGACAGCTCGCTGGATCGCGGGAAACCGTTCTCGTTTCCACTCGGCCAAGGCCGCGTCATCAAGGGCTGGGACGAAGGCGTGGCGTCGATGCAGGTGGGCTGCCAGCGCACGCTGCTCATTCCGCCGGGGCTGGGCTACGGGGCAGCCGGTGCGGGCGGAGTGATCCCTCCGAACGCGACCCTGCTGTTCGAGGTCGAGCTCCTGGAGATCAAGTAGCGCGCTTGGCCTTCCGGCTGGGCTAGGGCGTGCCCTAAATTGGGATCGCTCGCGCGTGCCCGTAAACGTGCCCGTGCCCGACGGTCCGTGAGGAATCGTTGGGACCGGTTGGTTGGTAGGCCGAGGTGGGTGGCGCGGGCCTGGCCCGCGCGCGCCGCGCCCGGCTGGGCGCGGCCAGCGTGGGAGTGCCGGGTGGG
>JANNWK010000696.1:0-6718 GCA_031408355.1 Myxococcales bacterium | reverse complement strand
AGCCTGCACCACCAGCTGGTCGATGGAGGGGGTGCTGTTCCAGCCGAAGCTGCAGCCACCTGAGCAGTCGCTGCGATCGAAGCTACCGTCGTCAAGCAAGGTCGAGCCACCCCACAGCAGCGAAGGCCCCTTGGTGTGCGGCGCTCCCACGCCCGCGTCGGGCATGTTGAGGCCCGCCAGCACCGTAAGCTTGGACTTGTGCCGCTCGAGAGGCGACAGGATGGGCGACAGCGTGAAATTGTCGCTCGTCCCGGTGGGCTTCCAACGGTTCCAGACGGTACCGTGGGGCGTATAGAACAACACCAAGCGCTTCGGGATCTGGGCCTGCTGCCCGCTGGCGTTGAGCAGCGGCACAAACGGGCTCAGCGCGGTGGCCGCGCCCAAACCGGCCAGGAAACGTCGCCGCGCAAGGGCCGGATTCTTCATGGGGGACAGCTCCTGCATTGATCGAACTCGGTTGGTCACGGTGCCTCCACTCGTCGATAGCGAAAGGCGTCCGAAGCCACCACGGCCGCCAGGAGCTGGCGGACATCGTGGTTCGCGCCGACGAACTCGCCAACAATGCCCTCGAGCGAGCAGCCATCAGCCACAGTTTCGAGGCGCCCAAGTGCGTAGCGGAACCACTGCCGCGTCATGCAAGCTTCGACCTCTGCGCTGCCTGCGAGCTTCTGGGAAAGCTCGACGGCGCCGTTGAACGCGCCCTCAATACTCGTACCAACGATCATGCCGGAAGCGTCGACCGGAAGGCCTTGATCGGTCGTGCGATAAGCGCCGACAGCGTCGTAGGCCTCAAAGCCGAGGCCCAGTCCGTCAATCAGCGAATGGCAGCCGCTGCAGGAAGGGCTTTCCACATGAACCGCGAAACGCTCGCGCGTCGTAGCGCCGGGCCGCGGCTCTGGCGCCTGATTGTTGACGTTGTTCGGCGGATCCGGCAGCGAATCGCAAAGTACGTTGCGACGGAGCGAAACGCCGCGCGCGATCGGCGACGTCTGGTTCTCGTGCGCGTGAGTGGAGAGGAATGCGGCCTGCGTGAGCAGCCCCGAGCGTTGGGCGGCGTCCAAGTCGACGCGCACCGGGCCTGTGGTGCCGACGGGTCGCGTGACGCCGTACAGCGCAAAAAGCGGCCCATCTAGCACCGAGTACGGAGCAGTCAGCAGCGTTTGCATTCGACCGACACCCCTGAACAGCACTTCCTCCACGAAGTTCTTGGTCTCTGCGGCAATCGCCGCGCGCAGCTCGTCCGTGAACAACGGATAGACCTCTGGGTTCTTGCTCACGAGCGGCAAGCTCCCGAGCTCCAGCCAGTCCGAGAAGAAGCGTTCGGTGGTGGCCCGCGAGCGTCCATCCGCAAGCATCCGTTCACCCTGCGTCCGAAGGCCGCCCGGGCTGGCGAGGACGCCACTCTTGGCGGCCTCGAACAACGCAGCATCCGGCACGCTCTTCCAGAGGAAGAACGACAGGCGCGACGCCAGCTCATAGACGCCAAGCGCCGAGACGACTTCGCCAGCCGGCGCCGGCTGATTGAACTCCACGTGGTAAAGAAAGTGCGGCGACTGGAGCATGGCCTCGACCACGAGCCGAATGCCGTTCGCGAACCCGCCGTTGTCTGCGTAGGTCGTGTAGAGGGCCAAGTACCGAGCTTGGTCGTCCGCGTCCAGTGGGCGACGAAATGCTGCTAGACCGAAGCGCTGGATGAACTCGGTCGCGCAGGCAGGCTCGCCCTTCGCGACGCGATCACACCCGACCAAGGCGTCCACATCAGCGACGGCCGCGCGTGCCAGCGCTTCGGCTGCGCCGAGGTACTGCTCGGTCGACAAGTCTGTAATGGGAGCTACCGCGTTGCTGGCGAAGGGGCCAACGCTCTCATCGGCGGGAATATCGTCAAGCGACGGCAGCTGCGTGAGCAAGATGTCTCGGGCGGCATTGCCGTACTCTTGGCGCGTCAGGCGTCGCAGCGGAGAAGCGGGCACGTCGAGCGTCCCGTCGCAGACAATGGCTCCCGTGGTGGCCGGCGTGTTATTGCCGTTGCCGTTGCCGTTGCCGTTCTGCGGCGTGTTGCCCGTGGTCGCGTCCGGGCCAGCGACTGGGGTGCCGGCGCCTCCCTGCCCCTCAAGGCGGCCGTTGCAGGCGGCGAGGCACGAAACCAACGCCGCACAGGCCAGCCAGGGCGCCTGGTCGAGTCGCTCACTCTGAATGCGCTTGGGAGTGGACATCATGGGTGTCTCAGCTTTCGGCAGAGTGTCGGACAAGTAGGACCGCCTCAGTGCCGTGGAGGGCAAGCAGGTGAGTGCACGGTTGGGAAGAATCCATTTCTAACCAGCCAGACCCCGCGATTCTGATGGTGCTGAATTATTCCTTGGACGCCCGCCCTCGTTCGACTCGCTCGCCCGCGCCGCTGGCGAGCCTGCGCGGCAAGACGCGCAGCGCCGATCTTTGTGACGCGCAGATTGCGCACGCCGCCGTCGCGCGAGCTGCCGTGCTTCACACGAGCCACCCGGCGGACTTGCGGCTGCTGGTGCGTGCCTGTCGCGGTCGCTGGCCAGCGATCGTTCGCTGCTAGGCTCGGTTCGCCATTCGCGGCCGCAGATCTCCCATGGATCCCCGACTCATGCTGGATCGCTGGCTGGCGCGAGCCACTGGTACTGTTCGCGCAGCTTGAGGCCTCGCTTGCCGAAATTCAGCAGCGTGGCCGTGGCGACATAGTCGGTGTAGCTGTAGGTCCGGCTGAGCGTACGCAGCGGCTTGCCGGCGAGGTATTGGAGCGTCGGCGTGCCCACCGTGGCGGTGGCGGGGCCCACCGCGTCGTCGAGGTGCTTTCCCAGCTCTTGAAAATGCGCGAACAGCGCTGCAGCCTCGGCGCCTGCGCGGAACAAGTCGACTGAGACGAGTCGTTCTTGAGCGTCGAACTGCAACCGGGCACGAGTGATCGTCGGCGCGCCGTTTCCGGCGGCAACGTTCTCACACTCGAGCACCGACTTGACGAAGCCTGCCTTGCAGCTCGCGTCCACCGCAGTGACCCAGCGCTCGACGTCGGGGCGCCGCGTTCGTCCAAGCACGAAACCGAGGGCCGAATGGGAGCCGGGACGCTGCGCACCGAGCTCGCCCTTGAGTTTGGTGGTTCTCACCTTCTCGAAGGCAGCGGGCTCGATAATAGCCACCGGGCAGCCCGCCTTGCCAACCATGGCGCTGAGTAGCGGCAGCTTCAGCAGCGGGCGGCCCCAGGGAGTATGAGCGACACCGATGACGGCGGTGGAGAGGGCGGCGGCCGCGGCCAGGCCCACCAAGGCTCGGACGAGCAAGCGCTTGACCTTCATTGTGCCCCGCCAGCGCCTCCGCCCGCGGTATTGCCCGCGCCACCGGCTCCGCACTGGTCGCCGGCTTGCGAGTAGCCTGCGGTGTCGTCGGTGATGACGTCCGCCTTGAGCTCGTCGGAGGTCAGAGCCCCAGCGACGGCAGCGAACTGTGGCGAATCCGAAGCCACACCGGCGGCGTTGAGCGCCCTGGCTGCGTCCATCACCAGTGCCGCGTAGTCCTCCTCGGTAATAACAAGCCCGGCGTGAGCTGCCTTCATGCTCTTGCAGATCCTGCCCTCGCTGTCCTTGGCGCCCGTGTAGGCCACCGCGCAGCCGGCAGCGTTCTGAACGAACAGGCTCAAGCATTGAGCCAAGTGCTCCAGGTCCGCTTCATTTCCCGGCACGAGCACGTGCGCGAAGTGCTGGCCGATGCAGGGGTCGGTGGCCACGTTCAGCAGCACAGAAGCGCTTCGGTCATCGCCGAACTTGAAGCCGTTGAAAGCGTCGGCGGCGTCGACCTTGCCGTCCCCGCGCACGACGGCATCGAGGTTCGACGGACCGCCTAGATCCATGCATAGCTGCGAGTCGGTGGCACCGCTACCTGCTCCGCCTTCCGCGGCAGTCGCGCCCGCCTCGGCAGGCGCCGACCCGCCCTTGCCTGCCGTGGAACCGCCCATACTCGAGGTTCCGCCACCGGCTTTGGTATCGCCGTCGCCGTCGTCGTCATCGCCGCAAGCCACAGCAAAGGTCAGCGCGCCGACGAGCGCTAGGGTGACAGGTGTCCATGAAGCAAATCGCATAGAAGAATCTCCTTTGAGGCTCGATCACCGCGAACGCTGAGCGCGAGTCGCAGGGCGCGAGCCTGGTCCGCAGGCAATACGAGCGGGTCGCAAAGACGGATCACAACCCTGGCGATTTGAAGCTTGGACAAGCGCTCTGCCCACCCAGGGGGCGCCTAGAAAGTCCTATGCTAACTGGTGGTTAGCGTGACTTCGAAGCTCGGGACGCCGGCCACGAGTCCCTCCGGCGTCCGCGAGTACGACGCGACCCTAGCGTCCCATGATTTTGGCCAACAGCCGCAGCGGCCACGAGGCAAATTCGAGCTCGCCACGGTAGACGGCAAGCGCCACACACGGCTCGTCCGGGAAGATCACAAATCCATGCGAAGTTCCTGCGGCCATCTGGTGCAGCTCACCGGCTTCGTGGGCTTTCCCGTCGTAGTCTCGGTAGCCACCCTCAAGAATGAGCACTCTTTCCTCGGCTTGGTGGCGATGCTGAGGAAGCCGTACGCCAGCTTCAAATCGAATCAAGACGGCCGTGGCGCCTGCGATTCTCGGACCGCCTGTCACGTCGAGCGTCCGAATGCCGGGCAGCCCGCCCCATCGCCATACTCGGGAAGCGGCAGCCACCGTCAAGATCTTCTCGACTGCAGCTTCATCGAGATCCAAGAGTTCTGCCAGGCGCGCGTAGAAGGGAGCGTAGCGCATGGGCCACTTCTCGACTTCGCCAAGGAGCCTTTCCAGAGAGCCCGGCGGCAGAGCCACAGCCGGCAAAGCTTCCGCCAGACCGTCCAGACTCCGCAACAACTCTTCGTCGCTGGGCGCTTCGCTCCCATCCTCCGCGAGGCTTTCGCGAATGAATGTCGGCAACTCCGGCTCCCTCATGCCTTGCTCCCTAGCATGCCCCGTAGCGCGGCCAGCGCCGCCCGGGTGCGTGACTTCACCGTGCCGACCGGCAACTGGAGACGCTCCGCGATTTCTGTAGCACTCAGATCATCGAAATATCCGAGGGCCAGCACCTCTCGCTGCGATTCCTGCATTTCGGAGAGCGCTGCGAACAGCGAGCCCCGAGCTATTGGATCCACAGGAGGGTCAGTGTAGGCGTGTGTCAGGGCTTGCTGGTCGGCTCCTTCCGCATCCAGTACGTCGCTTCGGCGCCTTCTGGATCGGATGCGATCCAGCGCTCGGCTGCGTGCCCTGACAGAAAGCCAGATCTTCACGCTACCCCGAGCCGGGTCGTAGCTCTCCGCCTGCTTCCAGGCTTCCAAGAACACGTCGTGAATCAAATCTTCCGCCTCCGCCGGGTCGCCCACAGTGGCGCGCGCCAACGCCAGGAGCTTGGGGGCATGGCGGGAATAGAGCTCCGCTAGGGCGCCACGACCACCGTGCTTCATGGCGCTCAGAAGTTCGCTATCCGAGAGACTTTCCACGAGGTCGCGTCGAGCCTTCACCATCTTCGTTGACCTTAACAGAAATCGTTGCCGACCCGGGGTCTTTGACGAGTAGCTCGGCCCAGTACCGCTCGGTGGAGTTGCCCCGGGTCGGACCGGACCCAGTGTCATGATGCCAGTTGAGCGTTCCTGAACTCAAGAGGTGAAAGCATTCGCAAGCCTTTGTGCGGGCGCGCGGTTGTAGTCATCAAACCAAGCGGCGAGGTCGCGCAGCACGTCGGCCGCCGTCCAGAGGTCGGCGAGGTACACGTAGTCGCGCTTGAAGCTTTTGACGAAGGACTCAGCCATCCCGTTGCTCTCCGGCGAATACGGCGGCGTGGTGCACATTTCAAAGCCGATTTCGGCTCCAAACGCGCGAGTCTCGTCGGACGTGTAGATGCTGCCGTTGTCCGAGAGCCACTCGATGGGCACAGCCAGGTGGCGTGTCTCGGCGCCGAAGCGGTGTTCGACGGCTTGCACCATTATGTCGCGGACGTGCTCGCCGCAGAGCGGGCCAGGCGAAGCGATGAAGCCGGTGACCTCGCGGTCGCAGCTGTCGAGCACGAAGGCGACAAAGACGCGCTCGCCGCTCCAGCAGCGAATTTCGAAGCTGTCCGAGCACCAGCGCAGGTCCGGCTTCAGCGTGATGATCTTGCCGTCGTGCTTTCTGCCGCGCCCGTCGCCCGTGCAGCGTTCCAGGAGTAGCTTGTTGCGCTTCATGATGCGGTAGATGCGCTTGGGATTCACGCGCTCGGAAAGCTCGCGGTTGAGCAACGCCGTGACGCGGCGGTAGCCGTAGCTAGGGCGCTCCCCAACGAGCTCGCGGATGCGGCCGAGCAGGGCGGCGTTCTGGCCTGTTTCGAGGCTCTGCGTGGCCTCAGCCGCCTCCGGTGCTGCGGACGCCTCTGCGGGCTTCCTGCGCTTCTGGAGCTGCTCAAGCAGGTTCGACCGAGCCACCCCGAAAGCCCTGACGATGGCCTTCACCGGAAATCTTCCTTCTTCGGCAATCTGTCGGGCGAGACCAGTTTTTTTTCCCGGATGATCTCGACCGCCTCCTTCAAAATCTCCGCCTCCTGCGTCTTGCGTTCAAGCAGCCGCTCCAGCTCACGAATCTGCGCCTTGAGCTGCTTCACCTCTGACGCGGGCACGAGCGGCTCCTCGGCGGCCAGCCCCGTCGTCGCCCCCGCCTCCATCGCCTTGCGCCAGACGAAGAGCA
>JANNWK010000695.1:0-4293 GCA_031408355.1 Myxococcales bacterium | reverse complement strand
CTGGCCGCTCACCAACTCGCCGACCACCGCGACCTTGCGTTCGCCCACCATGTCGAGCTGGTTGATGAAGCGGCCACGCTTGAAGACGAGTGGCTCCACCAAGGGGAACTCGGGCACGTCGCCCATGACGTTGAAGTTACCCGCTTTTGGCCCGCGCGTGATGTTCTGGCCCTCGCGCCAGCCGCCGAGTTGCAGTCGTGGAGCTACTTGCTCGACGCCCTCCACCCGACGCACGCTCTCGATGTCGCGGTTCGTGAACTTCACGTGCCGCCCGGGTTGCAGCCCGGCGTACGGCATGCTCGTGCGCTGGGACCAGACGTACACGCTGTGCATGGCCATCCCTCCCAGGCTCTTCACGACGCCTCGTTCGAGGCCCGTGCCGAGCCCGAGCAGCACCATCAGCATGAACATGCCCCAGAACACGCCGCAGGCGGTGAGCACGGCGCGCAAACGGTTCTTCCGCAGCGTCGCCCAGATCTCTTGCCAGGAGTCCCAGTCGAGCATCCGGCTACTCGGCTCTCAGGGCGGCCATGGGGTTGACGCGCGCAGCCCGGTAGGCCGGGACGAATCCAGCCAGCGCGCCCGCGACCATGATCAAGAGTGTGGCCAGGAGGGCGACGTTGAGGCTTACGTCCGGCTGCCGCAGGAACGGGATGTCCGGGAACTTCGCGGCGACGAACTCCACCAGGCCCACCCCGCACACAAGGCCCGCGTAGCCGCTCACACCGGTGAGCACCAACGCCTCCGCCAGCACCATCCGAATGATCGCCCATGGTGTCGCGCCCAGCGCCTTGCGAATGCCAATCTCCTTGCTGCGTTCAGCGACCGAGATCAGCATGATGTTGCTGATGCCGACGATCCCGGCCAGCAGGGTGCCTATCCCGACCACCCAGACAAACACCTTGAGCCAGCGGAAGACTCCGGTGATACGTGAGAACTGCTCAAGATTGTTGGTGAAACGCAAGGCTCGTCGATCAGACGGCGAGAAGCCATGGCGACTCGCCAGTACCTGCCTTACCTGCTCGGTGATGCCTTGGCTCTCCGGAACGCTGGCGTCGCCGATCGTGAACATCAAGTGATGGATCCGCTCTGGCTGGTTGTAAACCAGCTGAGCCGTGGTGATCGGGATGTAGATCTTTCGCAGCTCGTTCTCGCCGCCGACGTCCTCGAATTCGCCTATGACTTTGTACGAAAGGCCACGGATATTCAGGTACTCGCCGACCGGGTCGCGCCGGCCGAACAGGATCTCCGTCACCTTGCTGCCGATGACCGCGACCTTGCGCTTCTCGAGCAGGTCCTGGTCGTTAAGGAAGCGCCCCCGTCGAATCAGCGTCTTCTCCAGGAACCGATGGCCCGGGTGGACGCCGCGGATATCGAACGAGGCGTGTTGGCTTCCGTAGCTGACTCTGAATTCTCCCCACAGGTAGAAGCGCCCCGTAATGTGCTCGATGCCCGCCACCTGACGCGGCAGCTCGGCGTAGTCTTGGTTCTTGAACTTTACGTCGCGTCCCGGTCCGCGACCCGCGAATGGAAGCGACGTGCGGCCGGCACCCACCCAGATAGAGTTTTGGGCGTCGTCGCGGAACTCCCAGGCGGCCCCGTTCTCAAGGCCCTGCCCGGCGCCCAGCAGCACCACCAGCATGAACATGCCCCACGCCACCGAAAGGCCGGTGAGCAGCGTGCGTAACGCGTTTCGGCTGAGGACGTCCCACAGTTCGAAGAGCGCGTCGCTCATTCGACGCGGCCATCCTTAAGCCGAATCGTGCGTGAGGTGAGGCGGGCGATGTCGTGCTCGTGCGTCACCACCACCACCGTCATGCCTTGGGCGTTAATTTCTCGCAGCAGCTCCATCAATTGGTACGAGTTGGCGCTGTCGAGCGCGCCCGTTGGCTCATCGGCCAGCAGCAGCTTGGGCTTGGTGATGAGGGCGCGCGCGACGGCGACTCGCTGGCGTTCGCCGCCCGAAAGCTCGGCGGGTAGGTGCTGGGCGCGCGCCGTTAGACCTACCCGTTCCAGGTACTCGTGCGCGAGTCGGTTGCGGGCGCGCCGGCCCACCCCCTGGTAGTAGAGCGGCAGCGCCACGTTCTCCATGGCCGTCTTGAAGCCGAGCAAGTTGAACGATTGAAAGACGAAGCCAATGAATCGATTTCGGTAGTGGGCGGCCTCGCGCTCGCTGACGTTGCGGATCAGCTTTTCGTCGAGGTAGTAGGCGCCTTCATCGTAGTCGTCCAGAATGCCGAGTACGTTGAGCAACGTCGACTTGCCGGAGCCCGACGAGCCCATGATTGAAACGAGCTCTCCGGTCTCCACCTGGAGGCTGACGTCGCGCAACACGCGCACGGCGCTATCGCCGCGCCCGTACGACTTCTGGAGGTGCTCGATGCGAATCAAGGCGGTTGCCGGGATCTAGCACCGCCCGTGTGGCGTTTCGCGGGGCGCCCGCTCGGCGCGCTCGAAAATGCCCAAAAGGCTCCGAGTTGCCGGAGCCCTTCGGGCCTGTGTCAGCGCCTTGGGTTAAGGGGCGCCGCCCGCGCCGGCGTTACTCGCGCCGCCTGCGCCAGGAGCGCCGCCCGCGCCAGGAGCGCCGCCCGCGCCGATACCACCCGCACCGCCATAGATCAGTATCTTGCCCATCAATCCGTCCCCGTACGCTGGCCCAGGCTGCGGTGCGTATCCCCGCCGCCCAGACCGCTGACCGGTATCTGCGTGCGAGCGTTCGTGTCACGGCTTTTTTGTCAGCGTGACCACCATCGGTGTTGCCAGGGCATGCGGCATGATGTCCACCAGCGCCAGCAGGCCGGTGCGCGTCGCGATGCTTGCGGCAAGGCGGATGAAGCGGCCCTGCCTGCGCGCCAGCACCGGGTCGGTCAGCAGCCGCCGCACCATCTGGCCCATGGTGCCGGGCTGGAAGCTGGCGCTGAGGCCGCTCTGCTCCGCAGTCTTGCGCAAACGCCGCGCCGTGATGAAGTTGAGGCTCTCCCACAGGCCGGGGTAGAGCCTGGTGCGGGCCGGGAAGATATGGCGCGTCAGCGCCGGGAAGCCGGGCACCAGCGGCATCGTCAGGTGCGGCTCGTAGGGGAAGGCGTAATTCGGGCACATGTGGACCATCGCGCCGCCCTTGGCGAGCACGCCGCTCATGGCCGCCATCGCCGCATCCAGTTCAGCCATGTGCTCCAGCACATTGACCGAATAGATCAGATCGAACATGCCATGCGCCGCCCGGTTCAGCGCTTCTGCGCCGATCGGCAAGGGCGTGAAGGGTGCTGCCGCCGGGAACTGGTCCGCGATGATGGCGGCCAGCGCCGGCATGAAGCCAAAGCCGCTTGCCCCCGGCTCGATGCCGATGATCTCGTATCCGGCCGCCGCGAGCACGCTGGAGAGCAGACCGATGCCTGATCCCACTTCCAGGATGCGCAGGCCGGGGCGCAGGCCCGGCGCGATCAGGGTGAGGCCGACGCGCGCCTCGTTGCAGTAGATCTCCAGCAGCAGCATGGCGTAGGCCGGCGTCATGGCGCAACGCCGTGCCAGTTCGGCCGCGTTCGCTTCGGTGACAATCAGGGCGATGGCCTGATCCAGCTGGCGGGCCAGGGCGGCGGCCTCAGCCGACACGGGGGGAACAGGTGCGCTCGCCATGGTCGCTCTAGGTCTGTTGAAGCCCAAGCCAGGTCACGCCTGCGGTGATCACGAGAATGGCCATCACCTTTTGGACCGTCAGCGCCTCGCCGAGCAGGAAATAGGCCGCAATGGAGGCCAGCGGCGAAATCAGCGCGGCGGCCGGCAGCAGAAAATGCAAGGGCAGCCGTGTCATCGAGAGGTACCAGAGCGCCGCGCCGCCCAGCATCAGAAAACCCGCCAGCCAGCAGCCCCAGTCGGAGAGCAGCAATGCGGCAACGGCGCCGGTGCCTCGCTCGTAGGCCGCGGCCAGATCAAGCGTGTTGAACCGCCACTTGATCACCAGCTGCGCCACGGTCACCGCGATGATGCTCGTGGCCAGGGCACTATAAGCGGCGCCAAGCCCGATCATGCGCCGGCTCCTGCGGGCTGCATTGCCTTACGCACCGGCTTTGTCCACCAGCGGATAGACACAGCGCTGCAGCGTCTCGATCACATAGTCCTGCTGGTCGCGCGGCAGGCCCGGGTAAAGCGGCAGGGTGAGGGTGTCATCGCCCCACTGGCGGGCGACAGCACAGCGCTCGTCGACGCCGGGATAGCGCGCCTTGTAGTAGCTCGTGCCGGGCACCGAGCGGTAGTTCACCGTCACGTTGATCCCCGCCTCGTTGAGGGCGGCGATGG
>JANNWK010000694.1:0-4024 GCA_031408355.1 Myxococcales bacterium | reverse complement strand
CCTCGGCGTGCGCGGCGGCGACGGCGTCGAACAAAGCTTCAAGCAGCCTTTTGGCTGCGCTGAGCTCAAGCGGGCCCTGCTCGCGTAGCGCCTCGCTGAGGCCGAGCCCCTCGGCGAACTCCAGACACAGCCAGGCCAGCCCGTCGCCCTCGGCGCCTGAGTCTAAAGTTCTGGCCACGTGCGGGCTTACGATGCGGCGGCCGCTTTCAACCTCCCGCTCGAAGCGTCGCAGCGCGCGCGGATCGCGAGCCGTGTCGAGTCTGACAAGCTTCAAGGCGACGCTGGGACCGCCTTCCAGCCGCTCCGCGCGGTAGACGCTGCCCATGCTGCCTTGGCCTACGTAGGCCAAGATCCGAAAGCGCTCAGCGAACGTCGCACCGGGCGCTAGGCGGGGAAGGAGCGAGGCCACACCGCCAGGCTAGCCAGCCTCGCTCTCGCTCACAACTCTGCGCCTGGAGCCCGGCTTGCCCCCATGTGCCCGTATTTGTCGGTTGTGTTCGCCCGCTGGTTAAGTTGGCGCTGGCGGTGAACGTAACGGGGGGATGATCTTTGGAGCCCGCTGTTTGGCGCCCGCCGGCCTCGTCTTGTCTGCGTTCGCGCTGGTGAAGCCGGTCTCGGCTACCCCGGGCACTCACGCGCCTTCGGTCTCCAGCTACGACACTCGCGCGTCCAGCATCGTGTTCGGCTACCGGCGCGGGCTGAGCGACGCGGGCAACTTCAACACCTTTAGCTACAATGCAAACTTCACTTCCACCACCGGTCGACTGAGCGCGCAGTTCGGTATTCACTACGTCAACTTCGCGCCGGCCGAAACGGACACGAAGGCCCACGGTTTGGCGGGCAGTGGCGTTGCCGTGCTCGTCTACCCTGCTGCCGGTCGCTACGAGAACGGCGTGCCCAAGGCCGCCTTTGCGCTGCACTTGGGAGCAGTGCCGACCGCCTTCATCAGCGGCGAACGAAACTTCCTGACCTTTCCCTTCGTGCTTGGGTTCGGGGTGCCCCTTTCTCCAGCGCGCGCGGTCACGTTCACTCCGTGGTACGAGCTCGCGGTGAGCGCGAATCTGGACACGGTGGTGGCTCCGGACGACGTGACGCTCGACGTGCGAAGCGTGACGGTCGATCCGAAGACGGGGACCGCGACGCTCGATTCGGCAGCGGTGAAGGAGGCACTGTCGAAAGGGGTGAAGATCGAGCTCGGAGTGTCGGTGCCTATGCGCGCCGGGCTGGAGGCTGCCCTGCACCTCGGCAAGCGAGTGGATCTGAACGTCTACGGCATGCTCTCGACGCTGGGGGGTGGCTTTTCCGGTGCTCTCGTGACGACGCTGGGCGGCGCGCTGGTGATCCGCTGGGACGAAATCGTTTCGGCGGTTCTCCCGCCATCGGAAGCCACGCCACCCGAAAGCTGTGAGCTAGCCGAGCGTCGCTTCCGCTCTTGTCCGAACGCACGCTTTTGGCTCTCGCCGGAACAGCGGGGGCAAGCGCCGTCCGTTGAAGCGGCTCCGAGCGCGCTGCCGGCGGCGCCCGTGCCGCAAGCCGCGCCGCGCGTTCCGCCTCCTCCCTCGCCCGTCCCGCTGGAGCCCTCGCTCGCGCCCCAGGGTCCGAACTTCGGCAACGACAACGAGACGCCGCTGTCGAACGGCGCGTTCCCGGAACCGTGAAACGCGAGCCGCATTGACGCGGCGACTTGGCTAGGGTGGGCTTCTGGGAGATCTCATCCGCCATGCTTGCACCCCGGGTTCGACTCGCCCTTGCCGTGGCGGCCTTTGCTGTCGGGACCTACCGGCTCGTGGTGGGCGACAACGCGGGGCTGCTCCTGCTCGCGGCGTCGGCGTTTCTCGCCTACGGCTATTTCCGCTACGGAACCGTCTGGCTTGCCTTCCGCGAGGTCGCTCACGGCAACCTCGACAAGGCTGCGCGCCTGCTCGGTCAAATCAAGCGACCCGACGCGCTCGCCCCTCAGGAGCGAGCCTATTTCGAGCTCGCTTCGGGTTTGATCGGCGCGGCGCGAGCCCAGCATGGCTCGGCCGAGGCGCACTTGCGGCTGGGTCTGCAGCACGGGCTTCGCACCGACAACGATCGAGCGCTGGCGGAGGCGGTGCTTGCTCAGGTTCTGATCGCTCGCGATGCCCTCGACGAGGCACGTGAGGTCCTCGAGCGAGCCAGCGCGCGCACCTGCAGACCCGCTATCGCGGCGCGCATTCGCGAGATGCAGGCGGGCCTGTCGGTCTGAGCGGAGGTGAGTGGAGGTGTGACAGCAGCTCCCCCTTGGGCCGCCCAATTAGAGCCTGAAAGAAAGCGAAAAGGACCAACCGCAACCGCGCTCAAGGCTTCAGAGTGGAAGGGGTCAGGTTGAGAGTGGCGCACCGTCCCGTTGCATCACTCTCTATCTCGAAATTGGAGAGAGTCATGAAGGCGCCTGGTTCGGTACTGTTTCTGCTCTTGGTCCTGATCGGCGCCTGCGCGACCTCAGTAGCGCCGGAAGTTTCCGGACCCGATCCCGAGGACGATCAAACCGACGGCGGCTCGTCGACGGGCAGCGGCGGAGGGAGCGCGTTCGGCGGCACCAAGGCCAGTGGTGGCGCAACCTCCAAAGCGGGTTCCAGCTCGACCGCCGGCAAGGCGAGCGGCGGAGCGGCGAGCGGTGGAACCGGCAGCGAGCCCGTGGGCGGCGCCGTCGCGAGCGGTGGCCAGGCGAGCGCTGGCAGTGGCGGCCGGTCGAGCGCTGGCGCGGGAGGCAAGGCGACAGGCGGTAGTGGTGGGGCGCCGAGCGGTGGCGCGGTGGGAACCGGCGACTGCGACGGCGTCGCTGCCTTCGCGGTGGGCGCGTCCACCAAGTATGCGTTGGACGCGAAGGTGGTGGCGACGTGCACGGTCGGCACTCCGTGCACCCTGGAGCAACCCCCACTGCAAACCGGCAAAGTGTACGAGTTCAGCTGCAAGGACCAGTTCAATTGTGGAGGTCAGGACCCTGGCACGACGAACTGGGCCCAGCCCCCATGGAAGGTGACTCGGGCCTGCAACCCGTAGCGGATCTCGCTCAGCCGTAGCGAATCAGCATGACGCCGCCAACGAGCAGGAGCGCCCCTGCGACTCGGACGAGCGATAGCGCGTGCATGGGAAAGCCGAACGCCCCGTAGTGATCGAGCACGAGCGCGGCTCCCAGCTGCCCGGCGATGGCCAGCGACATGAGCAACGCCGCTCCCAGGCGCGGCGCCACCAAGATGTTGGTCGACACGATGAACAGGCCGCAGATGCCACCCAGCCACATCCACCACGGCATGCGCGCCCACTGCGCGACGGGTGGGGGAGAGCGTAGGCCTACCAGCGTCAGGGCCAGCACCAGCGTGCCGACGGAGAACGACACGAAGACGGCTTGAAGTGGGCTGCCCAGGAACGCGCGGAGCTGGGTGTTGATGCCTGTCTGTACGGCAATGGCCACACCGGTCAGCAGCGCGAGGAGGATGTACAAGAAGTAGGCAGGCATCGAGGGCCTTGAGATACCACGGTGGGGGCCCGGCCGGGACCGCCAGGCTAGCCGGACACGTCGAGCTCGACGACGTGGGCTATGCTGGCGTCCGTGCGGTGCTCGTCCTGCTTCCTGTTTACGCTCGGCATGAGCTTGCTTCCAGCGCAGGCCCACGCGGATGACGTCGTTCCGGCAGGCCCTATCGCGGGGGAGCCCCTAGCGAATGCGCGACGCTTTCGCGTCGAGCTCGCGGTGTGGGGCCCGCTGTCTGAGCCTGATCGCGCGACGCTATTGGGCCTCTTGCGCACGGAGATTTTGGGGAGGGCCTTCGTGCTCGTGCCCGCCCCGCTGCCGCTCGGACAGGAGAGCCTGCTCGTCTCTGCTCCGGCCGATCCACTCACGTTGATGCGCGTCGTCGTCGACGCACGGGCCGCGTCGGGTTGGCGTATCCTGATCGTCGATGCTGCGCGAGGGCGCCTGCTCGTCCGCGAGCAGGCTGGACAAGCGCGCAACGCCGCAGCGCTTGAGGCGACGGTGAGCATCATCGCGGCGGCGGCG
>JANNWK010000693.1:0-2715 GCA_031408355.1 Myxococcales bacterium | reverse complement strand
CCGCACTCATCTGAGCGACATCGAACATGGCAGACGACAGGTCAGCTTGCAGAAGGCCTCCGAGTTTGCGGCGGCCTTGGGTCATCACCAGGCCCAATTTGTGCGCCTGGCCCTCCAAGATCAGGTGCGCGAAGCTGGACTCAAACTCAGAGTCGATGTGCACGCAGCGTAGAATCGCAGGGGCAACAGTGCCCTGCGCCGACCTGACCATGCTACGGGGGTCGCTGTGAAACCCTGGACGGTGCTCGAAACCAAGCTGCTGGTCAGCGAACGTTGGCTGCAGCTGCGTGAGGATCGCGTGAGGCTCAGCAATGGCCACGAGATCGAGCGCTTTCACGTGATCCATGGGCCAGATTGGGCCAGCGTGCTTTGCGTGACCGAGGCCTCCGAGGTGGTGCTGGTGCGCCAGTATCGCCACGGCATTGGCCGGGTGAGTCTTGAGCTGCCGGCGGGGGTGATTGAGCCGGATGAGTCGCCGGAGCAGGCGGCACGCCGCGAGCTCGCCGAGGAAACGGGCTTTGAGGCCAGCGACTGGACCAGCATTCAGCGCGTGCCGACCGAACCGGCGCGGCACACCACGCACGCGCATTTCTTTTGCGCTCGGGGCGCGCGACTCACGCGAAATCCGGCGCCGGAAGCGACCGAGGTGCTGGAGGTCGTGCTCGTCCCGCTGGCGGATTTGGCGCGACTGGCCACGGACGGCAGCATTGAGCACGGCGTGCACGTCGGGGCCATTCTGGCTGCGTTGGCCAAGAACCTAGTCTGAGTCGCCGGGCGCACTTAGGCTGCGGAGGACACTCGCGAGATCGCCTGGGAGCGGCGCCGTCGCGCTGAAGCTTTCCCCAGAATCGAGCCGGAATCGCGCGTTTTCGCAATGGACGAACGCGCGATCCAAGCCGTGTTGATGGGCCAGGTGTTGGTTGCTCTTGTCGTCGCCGTAGCGGGCGTCGCCCAGCACGGGATGACGGATGCTGGCGAAGGCTTGGAGTAGCTCGCGCTCGCTTTGGCCTCGCGAAAAGGCCAGCGTGAGCGAGTGTCGGTCGGCGTCGCGCTCTTTCCTGTAGCGAATGCCCGCGGACCCCGCGATCGTGCCTTGTTTGCGCAGGTTGCCGCGCACCAGCAGCAGGTGCTGTCGCTCGGCACCGCGCAGGCCTTGGCTGAGCGACTCGAGGTGCGCGCGCGCCTTGGCGAACCAGCAGGCGCCGCTCGCGACCGTGTCCGGGTGCTCAGCGGCTTCAGCCTCTTCGCAGCCAGGCAGACGCCGCACTCTTGCCAGGAGACCGCCGCTACCCAGGATGGATTCGTGCGCTGACTTCAGCACCGCCAAAAAGCGCGCGTCTTCGAAGAGCACTTCCGGCAGGGGAGGGGGCGCGGGAGCGAGCCAGCACAAGGCTTCCATCGCGTCGCTCCAGGGGATCATGTCGAGGGGTTCGACCTGGTGGGTGCGCAAGCCGAGCAAGGCGAGCTGAGCGAGGTCACGGGCCAGCGTATCGGGGTTGCAAGAGACGTAGACGACGCTGCTCGGGGCCAGGTTCGCCAAGGCGCTACGCAGGAGCGGCGGGAGCCCCCGGCGCGGTGGGTTGATGATCACGGCGTCGTAGTGCCGACCCGCCCGGGCTTCATCGCCGAGAAAGGCCGTGGCATCGCTGGCGTGCGCGCGCAGGCGGAGGCCTTGTTCGGCGGCCGCAAGCTCGGCGAGCTTACTGGCGGGCGCGTAGGCCTCTACGGCGGTCACGTGGGCGCCCGCGCGGGCAAGCAGCAGCGCGAGCGCGCCGTTGCCGGCGAACAGCTCCAGCACCTCTCGCCCGGCGAGCCCTTGAAGCGCCAGCTCGAGTCCGCTGCGGATCCGCTCGTAGACGTGGCTGGCCTGTCCAGCGTGAGCCTGCACGAAACCGCCGTGAACGGCGTAGCTGTACGGGGCTTCCTCGCTCAAGCGATGCCGCGCTTGGGCTGGGCCGCTCAGCACCTCGGGCGTGCCCGCCAACAAGCGCAGCGAGCCTTCCGGACGGACACTGACGGCAACGCTTAGCGCGTCGCCGCTTTCGCACAAATGGCGCGCGGCTCGTTCGAGCGCCGTCCGCGCGCTGGCTGTGTCCGTCAGGAGCGTGATCAGCACGCCTTCCGAGGTTTCGCGCAGATCGGCGCCGTGAAGGGCGAGCGGCAACAGGCTACGCAGCGCCTCGCTGGCGCGGGTGAGAGCCGGCGAGAGCACTCGGCAACCCGCCACGTCGACAACGCGATGGCTGCCGCGCTCGAAGAGTCCCAGTCGCCGGCTGGCCACGACCAGCTTGGCCCGCAGCCGATAGTGGAGCCGTGGCGTTGCGGCCTGCGCTGGCAAGAGCTCGGGTAGAAGGCCGGGGTAGACGGTGAGGGCCTGCGCCAGTCTGCCAGCCTTGCGCTCAAGCCCCTGCGCATAGGGCAGCGCACCGAGCGGGCAACCGGGGCAGCTGCCTTGCTTGGGACAGTCGAGCTGGAGGGACACGGGCAGGCACCCCCTACCAGACCAGCGACCGGGCCGCCGCTCCTTTTGAGCTGGCCCGGCGCGCGCCTTTTCGGTGTTAGAAGGAGGGCCATGCAGGTCCTCGTTACCGGCGCTGCCGGGTACATCGGTTCTCACGCCATTCGCGGGCTACTGCGCGCGGGTCACAGCCCCGTGGCCCTCGACAACCTGAGCCGCGGCCATCGCGCCGCCGTATCGGCTGAGGTGCCGTTCGT
>JANNWK010000692.1:0-3324 GCA_031408355.1 Myxococcales bacterium | reverse complement strand
AGCCTGCACCACCAGCTGGTCGATGGAGGGGGTGCTGTTCCAGCCGAAGCTGCAGCCACCTGAGCAGTCGCTGCGATCGAAGCTACCGTCGTCAAGCAAGGTCGAGCCACCCCACAGCAGCGAAGGCCCCTTGGTGTGCGGTGCTCCCACGCCCGCGTCGGGCATGTTGAGGCCCGCCAGCACCGTGAGCTTGGACTTGTGCCGTTCGAGCGGCGACAAAATGGGCGACAGCGTGAAGTTGTCGCTCGTCCCGGTGGGCTTCCAACGGTTCCAGACGGTACCGTGCGGGGTATAGAACAACACCAAGCGCTTCGGGATCTGGGCCTGCTGGCCGCTGGCGTTGAGCAGCGGCACGAACGGGCTCAGCGCGGTGGCCGCGCCCAAACCGGCTAGGAAACGTCGCCGCGCAAGGGCCGGATTCTTCATTGGGGATAGCTCCTGCATGGGTCGAACTGGGTGGCTCATGGTGCCTCCACCCGGCGGTAGCGAAAGGCGTCCGACGCCACCACGGCCGCCAGGAGCTGGCGGACATCGTGGTTCGCGCCGGCGAACTCACCGACGATGCCCTCGAGCGAGCAGCCATCAGCCACCGTTTCGAGGCGCCCAAGTGCGTAGCGGAACCACTGCCGCGTCATGCAGGCCTCGACCTCTGCGCTGCCTGCGAGCTTCTGGGAAAGCTCAACGGCACCGTTGAACGCTCCCTCAATACTCGTCCCAGCGATCATGCCGGAAGCGTCGACCGGAAGGCCTTGATCGGTCGTGCGATAGGCGCCGACAGCGTCGTAGGCCTCGAAGCCGAGGCCCAATCCGTCAATCAGCGAATGGCAGCCGCTGCAGGAGGGACTTTCCACGTGAACCGCGAAGCGCTCGCGCGTCGTAGCGCCGGGCCGCGGTTCTGGCGCCTGATTGTTGACGTTGTTCGGCGGGTCCGGCAACGAATCGCAGAGCACGTTGCGCCGGAGTGAAACGCCGCGCGCGATCGGCGACGTCTGGTTCTCGTGCGCGTGAGTGGAGAGGAATGCGGCCTGGGTGAGCAGCCCCGATCGCTGAGCGGCGTCCAAGTCAACGCGCACCGGGCCTGTGGTGCCGACGGGTCGGGTGACGCCGTACAGCGCAAACAGCGGACCATCTAGGACCGAGTACGGAGCGGTCAGCAGCGTTTGCATGCGACCGTCACCCTTGAACAGCACCTCCTCCACGAAGTTCTTGGTCTCTGCGGCCATCGCCGCGCGCAGCTCGTCCGTGAACAACGGATAGAGCTCCGGGCTCTTGCTCACGAGCGGCAAGCTGCCGAGCTCCAGCCAGTCCGAGAAGAAGCGTTCGGTGGTGGCCCGCGAGCGCCCATCCGCAAGCATGCGTTCGCCCTGCGTCCGAAGCCCGCTGACGCTGGCGAGCGCGCCGCTCTTGGCGGCATCGAACAACGCCGCATCCGGCACGCTCTTCCAGAGGAAGAACGACAGGCGCGACGCCAGCTCATAAGCGCCTAGCGCCGAGACGGCCTCGCCGGCCGGCGCCGACTGGTTGAACTCCACGTGGTAGAGAAAGTGCGGCGACTGGAGCATGGCCTCGACCACGAGCCGAATGCCATTCGCGAACCCGCCGTTGGTCGCGTAACTGGTATAGAGAGCCAAGTAGCGAGCCTGGTCGTCCGCATCTAGTGGGCGACGAAATGCTGCCTGACCAAAGCGCTGGATGAACTCGGTCGCGCAGGCAGGTTCGCCCTTCGCCACGCGATCACACCCGACCAACGCGTCCACGTCAGCGACGGCCGCGCGTGCCAGCGCTTCAGCTGCGCCGAGGTACTGCTCGGTCGACAAGTCCGTAATGGGAGCTACGGCGTTGCTGGCGAAGGGGCCAACCATCTCATCGGCGGGAATGTCATCAAGCGACGGCAGCTGCGTGAGCAAGATGTCACGGGCGGCATTGCGGTACTCTTGGCGCGTCAGGCGCCGCAGCGGAGAAGGGGGCACGTCGAGGGTCCCGTCGCAGACAATGGCTCCCGTGGTGGCCGGCGTGTTGTTGCCGTTGCCGTTCTGCGGCATGTTGCCCGAGGGTGCGCCTGGGCCAGCGGGTGCGCCTGGGCCAGCGGCTGGGGTGCCGGCGCCTCCCTGCCCATCCAGGCTACCGGTGCATGCGGCGAGGCACGAAACCAACGCCGCACAGGGCAGCCACGGCCCTTGGCCGAGCCGCTCGCTCTGAATGCGCTTCGGAGTGGACATCGTGGGTGTCTCAGCTTTCGGCAGAGTGTCGGACAAGTAGGACAAGCTCAGCGCCGGGATGGCTAGTAAGTGAGTGCAAGACTAGGGGTAGGCAAACCAAGCGCTACGGGGGCGCACCAGGGACGTGAGCGGAAGCCTGACCACGCCGCGTCGCCGTGCTTCAATGACCTAGGTGGGCAGTCTTTCGAGAAACGGCTCACCCGGGCAGAGCGTTGAGGAAACGAAACGCCACCGACGCACCAGGGACGTGAGCTGCAACCCGACCACGCCGCCGCCCCGTGAGACGCGCGAGTTTCTCTGGAGAGCACCTAACTGCCTGTTAATATTGGACTGGCGGTTTCGAACGCCGAGAGCCGAAGCGCGGCGCCAGTCGAGTGGATTGAACCGGGCTAGGCTCAATTCCCCATGAATTGGGGTGCGGCCGGGCTGCCTGAGCGGCGACGAGCGGTCACAAGCGCGTCCTCAGCCGGAACCGGCGAGCTTCAAACCGGCAGCGAGAGTGGGCCGCTCTGCTTCGCGCCAAACGTCTGGGCATCAACGCCCATCGCGTTCAGCAAGCTGACATACAGGCCGCTACAGGGCGTGTTGATCGGGAAAGCGAAGTGGCGCCCGGTGGGCAGTTTGCCGCGCGCGCTGCCCACCACGATCACCGGCAGGTTCTCGTGGTCGTGGTCGCCCCCGTTGCCGGCGTCGTTGTTGTACACGCCCAAGCTGTTATCAAGCAGGGTGCCGTCAGGCTCGATGACGTCGTTCATCTTGCCGAACAGGTAGCCTACCTGGTCCATCAGCCAGCGCGACACGATGCGGTAGTGAGCGTGGGGTTTGTTAAGAGCGAAGCGCGCTCTTCAGCGACGTAGTCGAGCACGCTCATGCTGCGCCCTAGGCGCCGTGCTGTCCCCAGGAGATCGCGGACCGTGTTGTTGTACTCCGTGCGCGAGATGCGACGGACAACACCCTGGCCAATGGCCGGTGTCATGGTGGTCTGGCCCCCCGTCCCCACCGTGCCAGCACTCGCTCCGCCAGCATGGGAGCCCGTCCCATCCGGGCCGAGGGTGGCCGTACAGGCGAGGAGCCCGAGGGAACCCAGCAGCGTGCTGAGGGTCTG
>JANNWK010000691.1:0-2111 GCA_031408355.1 Myxococcales bacterium | reverse complement strand
TCGACAGCTGGCCCGCGCGGTCTTCCACGCCCATCACCTCCAGAAACTCCTTGCCCAGGACTTCGTCGCGCGCGTAACCCGTGACGCGCTCGGCCTCCTTGTTGAAGAGCTGAATCCGCCCCTGGCGATCGATTCCCACGAGGATCACACTCGCCAGTTCCACGGCGCTCACGTAGCGGCGTTCGGCTTGAGCAAGCGCGGTGCCGAGCCGGACCCGCTCTTGCTGCTCCACCTGCTGGATCCGCTCAAGAAAGGAGTCCCTGTACGCCTCGAGCATGACCGTCAGCTCCAGATCGAGGATCCGATTCAACGCGTCGCGCGTTGGGGCCGCCGACACTCCGAGCATGGACTCGGCGAGCTTGAGCAAGGCCAGGCGGACCTGCGCCATCGCCGTCAGCATGTAGCGCTGCGGCAGGCCGATCCGCACGTGCACCCGGCCGATCTGTGAGGTTTGCGCGTGGTAGGCGTCGTCGTACTTGCCGCCGCACACTCGCCCAAGCCAGGCCACGAGCGAACGTTGCAGCCGCTTAACCTGCTCCTCCCCCGTGAAGACGCGGTGCGCCTCCTCATGCTCGCGAATACGGTCGTAGAACTCGGCTGCGACCCGCGGAAACTCCGAGGAAGCGCGGTCTCCGAAGGCGCGCAGCAATTCGGCGTCGCGTTCGTCAAAACGCACGTACCGCTTAATCTCCTGAACGCGCGTTTCGTCGGGCATGGCGAATCGAAAGCAAGCCTACTAGCACGGCTTTCTGCCCTGCCTTTCGGTGATCGGCGCAAGCTCGTCCTGCTCTTGGCCCGGTACCTCTAAGGCCGCGAGCAGCGGGCCGTAGTCCACCGGCTTGGTGAACAGCAGGGGAGGCGGCGAGCCGAAGCGGCTCGGGTCCATCAGGTTAGGGTAGCCGGTGACAATCACGACCCGTAAGCCCGGTCGCTGGGCGCGCCCGAAGCGGGCAACCACCATCGCGTCGGCGTGCTGGAGCTGCAGCTCGGTCACGAGCGTGTCGGGCAACGGTGCTCGCGACAAACGGGCAATCGCCGCGGCCCCGTCCCGCACCACTTCAACCTCGAAGCCATCCTCGCGGAGCATGCCGGCGAGGCGGTGGCTGGTTCGGACGTCGTCGTCGACCAGGAGGACTCTGTTCAAGCGGCTTGGTGCGGCATCACCCATGGCGTCGAGGACCCGATTGCAAGAGTCCGGCCAGCCCTACATGACGGCGCAGAAGAAGCGAGCGGTTCGCGAGGCGCGCGCGAGATCTGCGCCGTGACGCAAATTGCGCGTCGAGCGCTTGAGCTGCCCACGCAGCTGGCTGGGTTTCAGAGCCGACACGGGCCGGCACGCCTCTTGCGAAGGGCCCCACCGAATGGCTTCGGACACCGAAAAGTTCGTCTACGACGACAGCATTGTTCGCAAATTCGCATTCGCCACCGCCGCCTGGGGTGTGGTCGCAACCCTGGTGGGCCTGTGGCTCGCGCTGGTTCTGGTGCTCCCGGAGCTGAGCTTCGGCCTGCCGCAACTGACCTTCGGGCGGCTGCGGCCGCTGCACACCAACGCGGCCATCTTTGCGTTCGCTGGCAACGCCGTCTTCGCCGGGATCTACTACTCCAGTCAGCGACTGCTCAAAGCTCGCATGTTCAGCGACGGGCTGAGCAGCTTCCACTTCTGGGGCTGGCAAGCGGTCATTGTTGCGGCCGCGCTCACACTGCCCTTCGGCTACACGCAGTCCAAGGAATACGCCGAGCTCGAATGGCCGATCGACCTGGCCATCGCCGTGGTTTGGGTGGCCTTCGCAGTCAATTTCTTCGGCACCATTGCCCGGCGAAGAGAGCGGCACATCTACGTCGCCATCTGGTTCTACGTGGCCACCGTGATCACGGTCGCGATTCTGCCCCGAAACTTCACGAGGGACCCAGCAACGTGAGCATCCTCTTCCTGCTCCTACCGCTCACGCTCGTGTTCTCCGCGGCCGCCGTGGCCGCCTTCGTTTGGGCGACGCGTTCGGGCCAGTTCGATGACATCGAGACGCCCGCCTTGCGCGCGCTGCACGAGCCCGCCGATCCACGCCAGCCCATTGCGCCAGCGCCCCCGGCGGTGGCCGCTCCGCCCGACCTGG
>JANNWK010000690.1:0-4841 GCA_031408355.1 Myxococcales bacterium | reverse complement strand
CGCGTGCCGACCTCCGACGTGTCGGTCGTCGACCTCACGGTCGAGCTCGTCAAGGAAGCTTCCTACGAGGACATTTGCAAGGCCATGAAGGCGGCCTCCGAAGGCAAGATGAAGGGCGTGCTCGGCTACACGGATGAGAAGGTGGTCTCCACTGATTTCGTCGGTGAAGTGTGCACCTCCATATTCGACGCCGAGGCGGGTATCCAGCTCGACAAGACGTTCGTTAAGGTCGTCGCCTGGTACGACAACGAATGGGGATACTCCAACAAGGTCGTCGACCTTGTGAAGCGCATCTCCGGCTGAAGGTCTACCGTGGCGTGTGACGAGGGCTCAGCGCCAACGCGCTGGGCCCTTCTCATGTCAGTCGCGTAGGTAGTGGCAGCTGTAACCACCGGCATTCTTCTGCAGGTAGTCTTGGTGGTAGCCCTCGGCCGCCGTGAAGGCCCCCGCCGCGGTGATCTCCGTCACTAGGGGCGCAGGCCACTTGCCGCTCTTGTCCACGCGCGCCTTGACGAGTTCGGCGGACTTCCGCTGTGCATCGCTGGTGAAGAAGATGGCGGAGCGGTACTGCGTGCCCGCGTCGTTGCCTTGGCGATTCTTGGTTGTAGGGTCGTGCATTCGAAAGAACCAGGTCTCGAGCAGCGATTCGAACGACAGCTTGCTCGGGTCGAACACGATGCGAACGGCCTCCGCGTGCCCGCTCTTGCCGTCGTGAATGCTTTCGTACGTGGGATTCGGGGTCACGCCCCCGCTGTAGCCAACCTCAGTCTCGAGCACGCCTGGGATCTTGCGTAGCAGCTCTTCCATGCCCCAGAAGCAACCGCCAGCGACGATTGCCGTCTCCAGCGTGGCCTCGCAGCCTGGCGTCTCGCCGTCGGACGGCGCTAGGCAGGCGTTGGCGGTGGCTCGCTTGGCGGGAGCGCCACTCGCTTCGGCACCGCCGGCTGCGAACAGCGCGGCGTAGGCAGCGTAGCCTTCCGCCTCGAGTCGGGATTTGGGTACGAAGCGCAGCGACGCCGAGTTGATGCAGTAGCGCTGGTGGCTGGGCGCGGGGCCGTCGTCGAAGACGTGACCGAGGTGGGAATCGCCGGCGCGCGAGCGAACTTCGGTCCGGGTCGCGCCGAACTGGTGATCCTCCCGACTGATGACGCGCTCGGCCTCGACGGGGCGCGTGAAGCTGGGCCAACCAGTGCCGGAGTCGAATTTGTCACGCGAACTGAAGAGCGGCTCGCCGCTGGCAACGTCGACATACAGACCCTCTTCGTGGTGGTCCCAGAACGCGTTGCGGAAGGGCGGCTCCGTGGCGTCGTGCTGCGTTACCTCGTACTGAAGTGGGCTGAGCCGCTTGCGCAGTTCGTCGTCGGCAGGCTTCTGAAACGTCATCTGGGTTCCTTGGGGCCGGAGCGGCTGAGATCTGACACCGGGTTCTTCAGCATTGGGCCGCCGGGAGCAAGCGCCCAGCAAGACGCAGACCAGTCCCAGAAAAGACAGCCAGAATCGCTTTTGCGGCAGCCGCGGAGCCTGAGTTTGAGCCATCTTGTGCACCTTGAGTCAGGTACGCGGCAATTCCGCGATTGGTTACGGCAGGTCGAGCAGACTCAGCCAAAAAGAGCCCGGAAATTCTCCTCCGGGCCCAGGCTCGTCGGACCAATCGATTCGAACGTGATGCCTGGCTTGCCGGTCAGAGCGGCGTGCGCGGCGTGGGTCACGAGGACCTCGTTGGCCTTGGCCGTGTCCTCGCCCAGCTTGCTGGCGGCGTTGACCTCGCGCCCCCAGGCGTCCTCGTCGGAGATGCGCAGGATCTTTCCGTAGCCGAGGCCGACGCACAGCAGGATTTGTTCTTCTGGTCGCCTTCGCTCATTCAGTTGCCGGCAGGCCCGCTGCATCGACACCGCGCAGTCGAGCGCCCGGTCGACTCGGCGAAAGAGGATGAGCAAGCTGTCGCCCTCTTCCTTGATCAGGAGACCATCATGGCGTTCCACGATAGGCAGCAAGATCTTGCGCTGCTCGTGGATGATCTGCAGAAAGTGAATGATGCCAAACTCCGCCACGCGGCGTGAGAAGCCGGAGAGATCCGTGAACATGATCGCCCACTCTTCCCCGAACAGGTCCCAGATCCGCTGGTCAATCAACGCGGTGTCCGCGCCTGGCTGGCAGCGTTCCTCGACGAGGGCCCACAGTCGCCCCTGGCTGGCCTTCAGTCTTAGCTCTGAACTTGGCATGCTGGGAGCCTAAGCGGAAGCGCGGTCAGCTGCTATCTTGGGCTCTGCAGCATGCCGAAGAAGCCACGACTGAGAGCGGTTCGCCGCGAGGCGGCGCGGGCCCAGACCAAACTGGGGAACGCGCTGGAACGCGCCTTCGCGCTCGAAGTGGGCGGGAATGCGGCGCGCCCCATCGACGTCGCGAGCGCCGCGGTGGTCGACGGGCACGCAGCAGCGGTCGCGTGCCCGCGCTGCTCGGGCCGGCACGAGGTGGAGGAGCACCTGGCGGTGACGGTCGGCGGCGCTCGCCTCCGTGAGGCGCGCTTGCGCTGCCGCCAATGTGCGAGTCGGCGGTCCCTTTGGTTTCGTCTTGGGGCTCTCGGGGCCAACTGAGCTCGTATTGGAAGGGTGGGGGCGCGGCTAACCGGCCGATACTGCTGCGCTCGGAGCCGGTTCGACGCGTCGCGCCACGGGCCTGCCCCGGAAACAAAGAAGTAAACGGCGCCCTCCACAGACACGGTTCCGAAACATTCACGAAAATCGAAGCCAGTTAACTAGGTCGGGTCTCGGGATTCGCCGATGCACCTGGCCAGGACGCCACGTCCTTATGCCGGGCCGGTTCACCCCGCTGGCTCCGCCCCTCCCAAGGTTCGATCAAGAGGTAATCACGATGTCGAAAAGGCTGCTCGCTCTCCTTCTTCTGGTCCTGGCACTGGTGCCCGGCGCTGCCTGGGCGGAGGACGCCCCCGCGGCGGCGCCCGCTCCGGCCGTTGCCGCTGCCGCCCCGGCCGCTGACGCAGCGGCGGCTCCGGTCGACGTAGCGGCCCTGAACGACCGGATCGCCGATCTTGAGGCGTACATGAACAACGGCGCCCGCGTCGCCAAGGAATCGAAAATTGCTGGAGCTGGTCCGGGCCACAACGGCTGGATGATGGTCTGCACGGCGCTCGTACTGTTCATGACCTTGCCCGGCCTCGCCCTCTTCTACGGCGGTTTGGTGCGCAGCAAGAACGTGCTCAGCGTCATGGCTCAATGCTTGGGCCTGGCGGGCATCGTCACCATTCTGTGGTGGGCCGTCGGCTACAGTTTTGCGTTCGCGTCGGGGTCGCCGTTCCTGGGCGGCACCAAGTACATGTTCTTGGCGGGCGTAGACTCCATGCCCAACGGTGACTATGCGGCATGGGTCTCGCAGAACGTCTTCGCGATGTACCAGCTCATGTTCGCCATCATCACGCCGGCGCTGATTGTGGGCGCCATTGCCGAGCGCATGAAGTTCGGCGCGCTAATGTTGTTCATGGTCGCCTGGATGTTCATCGTTTACTTCCCATTGGCCCACATGGTCTGGGGGATTGACGGCTTCATGAACGGCGTCTGGAATGCCAACGCCGGTATCAAGGCGGTCGATTTCGCTGGTGGCACGGTCGTTCACATGTCGTCTGGCTGGTCGGCGCTGGTGCTCGCGCTCATCGTTGGCAAGCGCAAGGGCTTCGGCAAAGAGAACTTCGCTCCGCACAGCATGGTTCTGACCATGATTGGCACGGGCATGCTCTGGGTTGGCTGGTACGGCTTCAACGCCGGCAGTGCGGTCGCGGCCGATGGCGTCTCTGCCTCCGCCTTCACGACTACCACGTTGGCAACGGCGGTTGCTTGCGCGGCCTGGCCGGCAGCCGAGTGGCTCACTCGCGGCAAACCCTCGGTGCTCGGCTTCTGCTCCGGCGCTGTGGGCGGCTTGGTGGTGATCACGCCGTGCGCGGGCTTCGTGACCTCAACCAGCGCGGTGATCATTGGCGTGCTGGCCGGCGTGGTTCCGTACTTCGCCTGCACCAAGCTGAAGTCGGCGCTCGGCTACGACGACGCGCTCGATACCTTTGGTGTGCACGCGGTGGGCGGCACCATGGGTTCCTTGCTCGTTGGCTTCTTCGCCACGGCTGATGTGAACGCGAACCTCAACTTGAACCTCAAGGACATCGTCGGTAAGTCCCTTTGGGTCGAGCAGCTCAAGGCCATGGGACTCACGATCACTTTGGCGGTGGTGGCGACCGTGGTCATCGGCTACGCGATCAAGGCCACCATTGGCCTCCGCCCGAGCGAAGAGGACGAGATGACGGGTCTCGACCTCAGCGATCACGGCGAGCGCGGCTACCACGCCAGCGAAATCGGCTGAGCGCGGTCTGGCTGAGGCTGGCGTTTTGAGCGAAAGATAACGCCAGCACAGCGACTCGAGCGGCAGGCTCCGGAACAGTCCGGGCTGCCGCTCGAGGCTTTTTGTGCAGCTCAGGCGCCCAGCGCCGCGAGTCGCGCCAGGAACTTCTGCCGCAACTCGTCGTAGCTGGCAGTGGCTCCGGGACGTGGCTTGACAGCGCGACTCGCGTCGGTCGCCGCGAAGGCATCGTAGAGCGAGGCGAAGGGGACGCCGCCGACGGCCTCGGCGGCTCGAAGCGCGCCGCCGAGCGCTGACGAGCTGCCAACGGCCAGCGTGCGGATTTCGGCGCCAAAAACGTCCGCCAACACCTGCAGGATGCCGCGGTTCGTGGCGGCCCCGCCGGTGACCTTGATGAGCGAGGGTTGCTGACCAATCCAGTCTGAGTGTCGCTGCATGCTGAGCGCCTGAGCCTCGACGATGGCCCGTGCCAGCGCCGC
>JANNWK010000689.1:0-14593 GCA_031408355.1 Myxococcales bacterium | reverse complement strand
GCTCGGCCGTGTACCTGGAGTCGACGCTTGCCACGAGCGAGGCCGAGTTCGAAGGCAAGTTGATCCTGGACAAGGCGCTGGGAAACCTGCTCGTCGCCGCCAACCTGATCGGCGAGTACGAGCTTGAGTTCGTGCGCGATGGCGAGGAGTCTGAGATCGAGAAGTCTTTCGTAGTCGAACCCACGCTCGGGGCGACTTACGCTTTCTCCCACTCGTTTCGGCTGGGGCTTGAGCTGCGCGCTCCGCTGGGCTTGAGCGGCGAGGCTGCGAGCAGCACCCTGTTCGGTGGGCCCGTCGCAAGTTGGACGGACGCCGGCTACTGGATGACCCTCGCGGTCTTGCCCCAATTGGTAGCGCTTTCGGGCGAGAGCCCCGGCAGCCACCTCGATCTGGACGGGCAAGAGCGCCTGCATGTCCGACTGATCGCGGGGTTTGATCTGTGAAGCGCGGCGGGCTAGGGCCGCGCTGGCTCGGCCTGCTGCTTCTCGGCCTGCTCGCCTGCGGCTCGGCTCTGCCTGAGCCGACAGCCAGTGACGCCACCCGCGGTAGCCGGAGCTTCGCGGGTCTCACGCTGGCAGAACTGCAGCAGGGGCGACAACTCTACGTCGCGCGCTGCGCGGGCTGTCATGTGCTCAAGCTGCCCAGTGAGCTTCCGCCCGCGGGCTGGCCCGAGAGCGTGGCCGAGATGCGCCGCAAGAATGGCGTCAGGTTGAGTGATGAGGAGGCCGAGGCCATCGTGCGCTACCTCGTCGTCGCGGCTACGCCCGGCTAAGCTGCTCAATCACATCGCGGGGCGCCTGGACCAGCTCGATCAGTACACCCTGCCCCGACAGAGGCCGGTCGGTACTGGGCTTTGGGTGAATGAAGCACACGTCGTGGCCGCTAGCACCCGGCCGGATCCCGCCTTCGGCGAAGCGAACACCCGCCGCCTCCAGGAAGGCGCAAGCCGCCCGGAGGTCGTCCACCCACAAGCCCACGTGGTTCAGTGCTGGCTCGTGCACGCGCGGCACGCGGCTCGGATCGAGTGGTTGCATCAAGTCGATCTCCACGGGCGCTCCAGCCGGGCCAAGCTCCAAGATGTCCTCGATAACGTTCTCGGCCTCGCTCTGATAGCTGCCCTTGTGGGCAAGCCCCAGAAGATCGCACCACAGCGTCCGCAGTGGCGCGCGCTCAAGCCCGCCTATCGCGACTTGCTGAAGGCCGAGCACGCGAAACGGACGTGGTGGTCCGGCCATGGGCTCTTGACTCGCCAACGAAAGCTACGGAACCCGCAACTGCAGGCCGCCCGACACTTCAAGTTCCGTGTGGATGTAGCGCAGAACGCCAGTCGTGAGGCCGGCGCTCACGTACACGCCTACCGCGCGGGCAAAATCGTACTGGGGCCCGGCCGCGAGGTGAAATAGAAAATCCTGCTTGTACTCGGGCTTGACGCCACTCTCGAAGGTCCATGCCGGGTTGCCAGCACCGTCCTCGAGCTCCATGCCGAGCGCTGGCTCAACGAAGATCTTGAACTTCGAATCACTCATTGTGTAGATGCGCGCGCCGACGCCAAAGGCCAGCAGAGCTTCCGTGTTCGTTTGCGGCTCACCGCCGAAACCGAAGCGAAGCCAGGCGTAGGGTTCGGCAAAATCCAAAATGGCAAAGCTGAGAGCCACCTCGGCCCCGAACGGTGCGCCGTGTCCGCAGAACTTCTGCTCGTCCTTGTCGACCTTCAGCGGATCGGGCGACCGGCAGAACGGCGATTTGTCGTAGCGGAAAACCATCCGGTAGCCGCCCACCACGCCGGCACGCAGACCAAACTGCAAGCCGTGCCCGAAGTCCTCGTCCGCGGGCTCGCTGCCGGCATCTTCCTTCGGCGGACTGAACTCGTCGCTCATGCCCGCGGCAGGAACGTCAGCGGTTTTGGGCGGAGCATCGCTTCCCTCAGGTTTCGGGGCGGCCGCCTCGACCGGCGCTGGAGCGGCCACACCTTCCGGTTTAGCCTCGGCCGCAGGCGTGGGATCCGCTCCGAGCGCTGCCGAAGCCGTAGCGATACCGATGAGCAAGCTGACTGAGGTGATTCCCGTTTTCACGGGACCCGACACTAGTCCAATTCCTCAGCGTTTCGCCAGCGGGGCCGCGCCGCGCGCCGTCCCAGCAACCGTCCAATCGCGCTCCACCCCCGAAGCCAGCACGCAAAGCTCGACGCTCTGCGTTCCTGCCTCAGCAGAAAGCGTGGGCTTGCCCTGCCAACTCTCGGGGCCTGGCAAGCTCAGCGTGGTCGCGCCCTTCAGCTTCTTGAAAGCTTCGGGCTCGGCACGTAGGGCCAGGATCCCGAGGCCCGCGAAGACCGGCACGAACCCGGCCGGGATGAAGGTCGCGATGATGGCCCGCACGTTCTCAACCAGCTCCCCCGCGCGGCGGGCGACCCAGCGCACGTCGTCTAGCGACTCGAGCAGCAGGACGCTGGGTTGGCGAGGCGCCCCACGCGTCGTCGAAACCGCTAGCGTGATGGGCCCCGAAAAGCCGTGGACGTGCAGCGGCTCTGCAGGCGGAAGCTTCACGCCGTCCGCCTCTTTCGCTTTGCCCTTGGCCTTGCGGACAATCAGGACGTCGTCGGTAGGCAGCGTCCTGGGCACGGTCACACGCACCGGGCGCTTGAAGGAACGGGGATCCCCCACCGCGCCCGTCGCGACGGCGAACGCAATCGTCTCCGCCGAGGCGACCACGGCTCGCTCGAGGCGGGGCGCCGATGGCTCGGCATCGAAGGCGCGCATCGAGATGCCGGTAGGTGGCGGCGGGTAGAGCTCCCCAGTGAGTAGCCTGGCATCAGGCTCGATGAGCCGGGCACCGGTGGCGATCAGATCCACGAGCGCGCCGGACTGGGCGAGGACCTCAAGCGCCTGGCGGGAAGGGGGCGCGATGAGCAGGTCCAACTTGGGCGGAACGCGTTTGCTCTTTAGCAGCGCGGCGGCGGCGAGCAGGTCGCGCAGCGAGGCGCCAGAGTCGCCGCCAAGGATAACTTGCGTGACCGGCTTGCCGGCGAGTTCGCGCACGGGCTTCACGACGCCGTCCTCGTCCAGAATCAGCGGGTCAACGGCAGAGAGATCGACCGTGATCACGTCGTCGCAGGGCGCGCCGGCATCCGGCAGCAGGCTGCGGTGAGCCTTCGAGCGGCGCTGGTCACGCAGGTAGACCTCGGTCTTCTCGTCGCTCACGAAGACTGAAGCCGCGGCGCCAAGCTGTGGCGCCAGAGCCGAGAGGATCGCCCGCTCGGACACCGAAAGCAGACGAGCACTAGGCCCCGCGAATTCGATGACGACCGGCGCGCCGTGCTCGCGATCGATGCGCTGAATCGCGTCGCCCAGACCGCGTCGGATGAGCTCCAGCCCCACATCACGCACGCAAACGAAGGGCCGAACCCGGCCGGAGAGCAGCACTTGCACGCTGCGCGGCGTGCGCAACAACGTCGCACCCGTGACGAGCGCCTCGGCGAGCTGGGCCGGGGACACAACCAGCGTGAGCATGCCAGCGCCGCCGAGAGCCGCCAGCCGCGGTTCGTCCGTCAGGGCTAAACGAGCAGGACTCCCGAAGCGCTCCAGGTGAACTTGCGCCGGAAAGCCGATGCCCGGTCGGGCGACCAGCATGCCCAGTGTGAGCGCATCGCGGTAGGCCCGGGCCCCGATGCCCGGGCGCGGGTCGGAACCCTGCGTCACGCACCGCGTGTCGTAGGCGATGCCGACCTCGGGCACGCACTTCTTGCCGCCAAGCAGGGCCACCTCCGCCAGGACCCGATCCGGATCGCGCGCCAGAATAACCTGGTCGACCTTGATCCTAGGCAGGTCCGCAGCAAGCTGCGACTCGTCCCCGCGGCCAGCGAGGATTTTCTGGGTCATTGTGCGGGGCGGATCCCCCGCTCGCGCGCGCATCAGAGGCTCTGACTACCTTCTCGCTCGTCCGGGGCTCACGGTGAGGACCCCTCGGGCGGAGGGGAAGGTAGCCGCTCGGCATCCGCAGGGTCAAGGACGGTTGCACCGGCCCCCGGCTGTCCGGCAATCGCCCAGCCACCAGCGGGGCGCAAGCGATACCTGGGAGGGCCGGGCGCCGAGGCCGAGCGGCCGACCCCCGATGGCCCGTCCCTCCCTTCCGCCGCGGTGGCCCCTGGCAAACCCTAGGCTTCCCGCAGCGCACGGCAACATCCGCGAAAATTCACGCGAATCAGCAAAAGGCGCTAGTCTCCGAGGCCATGTTCAAAGAGGCGCTTCAGCGCGTGGTCAGCGGAACCGACGGCGGAATCGCCTCGCTCTTGATGGACTTCGAGGGCATCCCGCTCGAGAGCTACACCAAGGAAGGCGCGACCTTGGACATCGAGACGGTCGGCGCCGAGGTGAGCGTCGTCGTGAAGGCCATTCAGCGCGCCACGGAGATGCTGGACGCTGGCGCGACCGACGAGGTCTCGTTCCGCAGCGAGAAGATGGTGACGCTGATCCGCGTCGTCAATGACGGTTATTTCATAGCGATGACGCTGTCGCCCGACGGCAACCTGGGCAAAGCGCGCTTCTTGCTTCGCTTGTTGGCGCCGCAGCTGGCTGAGGAGCTCGCCACGTGAGTCCACGCGGCGCGGCAGCGCGCCGTGGTCCGCTCGGCGGCGGCCCCAAGCAGAAGCAGGGCCGGCGCATCCTGGTGCTCAGCGGCCCCAACTTGGACCGCTTGGGCACGCGCGAGCCGCACATCTATGGGCACACGACCCTCGCCGAAATCCACGACGGACTAGCGGCGAGCGCGAAACTGCTCGGCGCCAGCGTGGACTGCCGTCAGAGCAACCACGAGGGCGAGTTGGTCACCTGGATCGGACGCGCTAGTGACGAGGGCTTCGCCGGTATTCTGCTCAACGCGGGCGCGTACACGCATACCTCGCTGGCGCTTCATGACGCCATCAAGGGCTCGCCCCTGCCGGTCGTGGAAGTCCACCTCTCGAACCCGGAGGCGCGCGAGGCGTTCCGGCATACTTCCGTGCTGGCCGCCGCCTGCATTGCGAAAGTCGCGGGCTTTGGCGCCGATTCGTACCGCACCGGCCTAGAGGGCCTGCTCCGCCAGCTCGACGCCTAGGGCCTGGCTGGAAGCCGGGGCTGGGCCGTTGGCACCGCCCGTGGCCTGCGCTAACGTCCGCCCACTTCGCCGGCCGAAGAGCCCAGACCCGACGGGTAGCGCGTCCTGCCGAAGCCCAAGACACCATGCAAATCTCGCTAGAGCAACTGAAGAACCTGCTGGAAACGCTCCGAGGAGGAGACGTTTCCGAGTTCGAATACGAGGACGAAACCCTCAAGCTTCGGCTGCGCGTCGGCAAGGAGGTCGCTCAGGTGGTGCAGCATGCCGGGCCGCCCGCCCCGATCCTGAGCCCAGCAGCGACAGCCGCTGCCGCCGCTGCTGCCCTCAAGGCCAGCGACGACGCCGACCCAAGCATCGTCTTCGTCACGTCCCCGTTCGTGGGCACGTTCTACAGAGCGCCTTCGCCGGAGGCGAACAACTTCGTCGAGGTCGGCGGCAACGTCAAAGCGGGCCAAGCGCTCTGCATCATCGAAGCGATGAAGCTGATGAACGAGATCGAGAGCGAGGTCGCCGGCACCATTCTCGACGTCCTGGTCGAGAGCGGCAAGAGCGTTGAGTTCGGGCAGAAGCTCTTCAAACTGAAGAAGGGCTGATGTTCAAGAAGGTTCTCATCGCCAACCGCGGCGAGATCGCGGTGCGGGTCATTCGTGCCTGTCGCGAGCTCGGGATCCAGACCGTCGCTGTGCACTCGGAGGCCGACGCCGACGCCTTGCACGTACGCTTTGCGGACCAGGCCGTGTGCATTGGGCCCGCCCAGGCCGCCAAGAGTTACCTGCACATTCCTGCGATCATCAGCGCCGCCGAAATCACCGCCGCCGATGCGATTCACCCAGGTTACGGCTTCCTGTCAGAGAACGCCGAATTTGCCAGGATCGTCGAGAGCTGCGGGCTCAACTTCATTGGACCCAGCGCCCAGGCCATGCGGCTTTGGGGCGACAAGATCCGCGCGCGTGAGGCGGCCGAGCGCTTCGGCTTACCGCTATTGCCCGGCACCGAGGCGCTGCGCAACGCCGAGCACGCCGAGAGCGAAGCAGAGCGCGTCGGCTTCCCGGTGATGCTTAAGGCTCGCGCCGGCGGCGGCGGCCGCGGCATGCGCATTGTGCGCGGCATAGACCAGGTGAGGCGCGCCTTCGAGTCTGCTTCCTCCGAAGCGATGACGGCCTTCGGCAATCCTGAAATGTTCCTCGAACGCTTCGTGGAGCGGCCACGGCACGTCGAGTTTCAAGCGCTCGCCGACAAGCATGGCCAAGTCTGGACCTTGGGCGAGCGCGAATGCTCGCTGCAGCGCAAGAACCAGAAGCTCGTCGAAGAATCGCCAAGCCCCGCGATGACCGATGCCCTGCGCGACCGCATGGGCGAGGTCATCCGGCGCGCCATCCTGGAGACGGGCTACACGACGCTTGGAACCCTCGAGTTTCTGCTGGACGAAGGCGGCGAACTCTATTTCATGGAGATGAACACGCGCGTGCAGGTCGAGCATCCCGTGACCGAAATGACCACGGGCATCGATCTGGTGGTGCAGCAAATTCGTGCGGCCGCGGGCGAGAAACTCGACCTCCCCGACACCCGACCGTGGAAGTTCCGCGGCCACGCCATTGAGTGCCGCATCATGGCGGAGGACCCGCTGACGTTCGCCCCCTGGCCCGGCAAGATCACCGAGTACCATCCGCCCGGAGGCGCTGGGGTACGGGTGGATTCGGGCGTGTTCGGCGGCTTCACGGTGCCCGCGCACTACGATTCCTTGCTCGGCAAGGTGATCGCGCACGGCGCCACCCGCGAACAGGCGCTCAAGCGCATGCGTCGTGCCTTGGACGAGTTCATCATCGGCGGCATCCGCACCAACATCAGTCTCCACAAAGAGCTGCTGAGCCTGCCGGAAGTCATCAACGGCACCATGACCACCCGCACCGTGGAAAACTTCATGGCTGCGCGCAAGGCGGCGGGCTAGCCGCCTCGACCTAGGCCTTGCCCACTTTGGGCTGCGCGCAAGGCCGCGGGCTAGCGCACCTCCGCCCACTTCGTGGCTGTGATCACGGCGTCAGGGGTGCTCGCCCCGAGCCGCTAAAAAGTGCCTGGTTTTACTGGGGCTCACACCCCGGGCACGTTGGTTGCTATAAGGCGCAACACCATGCGAGCTTTCCCTAGCAGCGTTCACTTCGCCCTCCTCCCCGCAGCGCTCATGGCGCTGGCCTGCACGGAGTCGGTGGAGTCGACCGACATCAAGACCACCGGCATCTACCCGGAGATCGCGGTCGTTGCCACCGGCAACGGCAGCTCCAAAGTCACCGTCTACCTGAAGGTGGGCGGCAACGACTCCAACACCTTCCTCGACCTCAAGGGCGAGGACACGCTGGAAGCGACCGCCGATGGTGCGACGAAGACGCTGGATCAGTCGGGCGACGGCTACTCGGCCAGCTTCCCCGTCGATGCCGAAGGCACCGAATTCACGATCGCGTTTTTGCGCGGCAAAGGCGACGACAGCGCCCCGGCATCGATCGTGGCCATGCCAGCACCGTTCGACATGGCGCTCGGCGCCACCGAGGCTTCACGCGCCGACGACACTCTCGACTACACCTGGGAGCCGCCGGCGGACAGCGGCGACATGGATTGGCGCCTGAACGGCGACTGCGTGAAGCTCGACAGCGGCAGCACGCCCGACGACGGCATGAATACGTTGGCGGCCGGCGACATCGAGACGTTCGACTCCGACAAGGCTAAGACGTGCACCGTCGACCTTGAGCTCACGCGCGCGCAGGGCGGCACGATCGACTCCGCTTTCACCGAGGGCGGCAGCATCGTCGCCAGGCACGTGCGCTCCGACAGCTTCACGTCGGCGCCGTAGCTCCCGCTGGCTCAATCCTCGGCGGAAACACGCTGTCCGCCAGTTCACGGGCGGCGGCCGTCGGTAGCTTCTGCCCCGCGACCACAGCCGTTTCGAGCTCCGGTAGCCGTGCCGCAACGCGGGGGTCGGTCGCCGCGCGAGCCAACAGCTCGCGTGAGAGCGCGGCTCGAAAACCTCGAGCCAGCTGGCGCCCGCGCTGCTGAGCAAGCTGCCCGCCCTCGCGAAGCCACTGTTCTCGCTCGACGATCCAGTGAAAGAACTCGGGAATTCCGCGCCCGCTGCGGGCACTCACGGCCGCCACGTGCGGAGCCTGGCCGGGCCGCAGCAACGTCAAGGCCGCGCCAAGCTCGGCCGCGAACGCGTGCGCGGCCGCTTCGCCCTCGCCGTCAGCCTTGTTGACCAGCACCGCGTCGCAGACTTCTAAAAGTCCGCGCTTCATGCCCTGGATCTCGTCGCCCGCGCCCGCCAAGCTGAGCATCACCAAGGTGTCGCAGAGCTCGCGAACCGCCTGTTCGGCCTGACCCACGCCTACGGTCTCAATCAGCACCAGGTCGAAGCCGGCCGCCTCGCACAGCAGGACGGCCTCGCGCGTCGCTGGAGCGGTGCCGCCGAGCATGCCGGCGTTGGAGCTGGCGCGCAGGAAGACCTGGTCGGAAGCTGCGAGGCGCGGCATGCGCACCGCGTCGCCCAGTAGGCTGCCGCCGGTCACGGCGCTGGCGGGGTCGATCGCCAGCACGGCCAGCTTGCGCCCCTGTGCGAGGGCCAGAGCGCCGAGCGCGTCGACGAAGCTGCTCTTGCCGGCGCCAGGCGGCCCCGTCAGCGCCACTCGATGCGAGCCGCCCGTGTAGGGCAACAATCCAGAAAGCAGCGCGGAGAGTTGCTGGCGATGCTCGGGGCGCGTGCTCTCGGCCAGCGTGATCGCCTGAGCCAGAGCGCGACGGTCAGCGGCCCGAACGCCTGCGAAAAGCTCAGTCGCCGCCAACCGAGCCTGCTTCTGGAACGGACTCGAGCAGGCAGAGCAGCTGGTCGGCAATGCTCGGCAGTGAGCTGCCCGGACCGAACACGGCTTTGACGCCCAGACCGAGCAGGCGCTCTCGGTCCGCAGCCGGCACAATGCCGCCAAGCACAACGCCTATCTCGCCCGCGCCCAGCGCCGCGAGCTCGCGGAGCAGAGCGGGCAGGAGCTCGTCGTGCGCGCCAGCCTGCGAGGAGATGCCCAGTAGATGCACGTCGCCGTCCACAGCGCGTCGGGCAACCTCGGCCGGGGTCTGAAACAGCGGGCCTAGGTCGACGTCGAAGCCGAGATCCGCCAGGCCGGAGGCGATGATCTTGGCGCCGCGATCGTGACCGTCCTGCCCGAGCTTGGCCACAAGGATGCGCGGTTGACGGCCGAAGCGCTCAGCGAGCACGAGCGTTCGGGCGCGCAACCGCTGCCAGCCCTCGTCGTCTTCGAACTGCTTCTGGTACACGCCCTGCACAGCATGGCTCATCGCCGCGTGGCGGCCAAAAACCTCGGCCAATACTGCTGAAACCTCCCCCACGCTGGCGCGCGCGCGCATCGCAGCAAGGGCCGGCGGCATGAGGTTGAGACCGCGCCTTGCGGCCTCGGAGAGTTCATTCAGGGCCCGGCTGTGCGGCTCGGCGGCGCGGCTGCGCTTCAGCTCGTCTAGCCTCACGCCCTGCAGTTCCCGCACCGCGGCAGAATCTACGTGACGCAGAGCGACCTCCGGCTCGTGCTCGGCCCGAAAACGATTCACCCCCACGACCACGTCCTTTTCGCGATCGACGCGCGCTTGCCGCTCTGCCGCGCACGTTTCGATCATGCGCTGCGCCGTGCCCGACTCAATCGCCTTGACCATGCCGCCGGCCGCTTCGATCCGCGCCAGCACACCGCGCGCCCCTTCGGCCAGCTCGCGCGTCAGTCGCTCCACGAAATACGAACCGCCCAGCGGGTCGACCACCCCCGCCACGCCTGTTTCGTGAAGCAGGACCAGCTGCGTCGCTCGGGCCAGGCGCGCGGAGTCGTCGCTTGGCAGAGCCAGGGCCTCGTCGTAGGCGTTCGTGTGGAGGCTTTGGGTGCCGCCAAGCACCGCCGACAACGCTTCGAACGCGGTTCGCACCACGTTGTTCAGCGGATCTTGGGCCACGAGGCTGACGCCCGAGGTCTGGCAATGCGTGCGTAGCTGCAGTGAACGCGGGTCCCTGGGCTGGTAGCGCTCGCGGAGCAAAGTCGCCCAAAGCAGGCGCGCCGCCCGCAGCTTGGCGATCTCCGTGAAGAAATCCATGCCGATGCCGAAGAAAAACGACAGGCGCGGCGCGAACTTGTCGATGTCAAGACCGCGGGCCGTGACGGCTTGCACGTACGCGAGCGCGTCGGCCAGGGTGAGCCCGAGCTCAAGCTCCGCCGTCGCTCCTGCCTCCTGCATGTGATACCCGGAGATCGAGATGGGGTTGAACTTCGGCAACTCTTGGCTGCTGTACTGAATGACGTCCGTGCAAACGCGCAGCGAGGCCGCTGGCGGATAGATGTAGGTATTTCTAACCAGGAACTCCTTGAGAATATCGTTCTGGATCGTGCCGCTCAGCTGCTTCGGGTCGACCCCCTGTGCCTCAGCCGCAACCAGGTAGCAGGCCAGGACCGGCAGCACCGCACCGTTCATGGTCATCGACACGCTCACTTCAGCGAGCGGAATGCCCTCAAACAGCCGCCGCATATCGTCGGCGGAGTCGATGGCGACCCCTGCCTTGCCAACGTCGCCGACCGCCCGCTCGTCGGTGCTGTCGTAGCCGCGGTGCGTTGGCAAATCGAAGGCCACGCTGAGTCCGCGTTGCCCTCCCGCCAGACACTGCTTGTAGAAGGCGTTCGACGCTTCCGCCGTCGAAAACCCCGCGTACTGGCGGATGGTCCAGGGCCGCCCGCTGTACATGCTGGCGCGCACCCCGCGAACGTAGGGAAATTGTCCGGGCATTGCAGCGCTGTCGCTCAGGTCGCTCAGGTCCTCCGAGTCGTAGCTCAGCTGCCGCGTTACGCCCGAAGGCGTGCGACTCTGCAGTTGCTCCGGCGCCTTGCCCGTCTCGTCGAGAACCTGCTGGCGAAAGCGGCTCCGCTCTTGCTCGCTCATGCTGGCACCCTCAGCCTCCGCGCTTGCGCGTCAGCAGAATGCGAGCGAGCGCGCGACCCGCCGCGACGCTCAGCTCGTCCGCACGCCGGGTCAGATCCAGCGATTGCTCGAAGCCTGCCACGAGCCAGACCAACTTGGCCCGGTCCGACACCGTCACCACCGTCACGTACACTTCGTTCGCCGCGTCCGGCGGCAGGGCCTCGCGGAGTTCGCGGTGGTTGGGCGTGTTGGGGATTGGCCCCAAGTAGAACCCAGACTTGACCGCCGTCTCAAGCACGCTCGGTTGCTGGGAAAGCAAGGATATCTGTCGGGAGCCCAGCCGAGCCGTCACGGCAGCCGAGGCGGTGCGTAGGTCAAAGCTTGCGTTCTTGACCGTGAACACCAGCGAGTGGGCCGGCAGGAGCCCGTCGCGCAGCAGCTCGACGACGCGGTCAGGCGTCTCGGCCGAGTCGAGCTGCTCTCTCACGGGCACCCCGCTGTCGGCGCCGGGCGCTGCCACCGCTTCGGTATGGTCGGTCGGCGGCGCTTCGGGTAGCAGGTCGTCGGGCGGTGGTCGCGAGCGCCAGCTCAAGAGGTGCGGATCCGGCGAGCCCGGTGCTAGCGGTAACTGGGAACGCTGTGGCGCGGCCGGGGCGACGCCCGGCGTCGGGAGCATCGACCTTCGCACCAGCGGGATCGGTGCGTCGCTGCGGAAGGCTGCCTCAGTCTTGACGAGCGGGATCGGCACGTCGCTCGCGATGCCTTCCTCACCCGCGCCCAGGGCCGACGGCGATACTGAAATATTCTCTCCCCGCTGCAAGGACATCAATGCGCGCCGAATCGAAGCGCGAGGGGCCAAGAGGACGCGAATCGGGGCCTGAAGGTGAAACGCAAACTCCTGCTCGATGTGGGGGTCGAGGGGCTCCACTGCCGCCACGTCCACCCGACCATTTCTTGGATCCACGTGAACCGGCACGGCCAGCAGCCGCTGACACATGCCCGCCGGGAGGCGAGCGCACAGTTCTGGCGTCGGCCTCACCGTGAGCACGGACGGCAACTCGGAGCGGGCCAGCTCTTGATCGAGCACGGCAAGCAAGCCCGGATCGCGTTCGGAAAGTGCCTGGGAAAGCGGAAGTCCGCGCTCCACGACCAAAAGGAGCGCCGCTTCTATATCCGCTAGCGGTACGCCGCTCTCGATCAGCCGCCGCGCAAGCTCGACCGTCACCCGGCTAAGCTAGCACCGAGGGCCCCAAACCTGCGCGATTTAATCCCGTCCGGCGGGGCGCGGGCTAGTCGGAAAACTGGAACACCACTTCGGTCGCCCGAACAAGCCCCAGCTCGTCGCGAGCGACTCGCTCCACCGCAGCCGGGTCAGTCTTGATCCGCGCCACCTCCGCTCGCAGCTCCGTGATTTGGGCGCTCAGCCGCGAGATCTCCTCGTTGGCCTGACGTCGCTCCTCCTCCAGATTCCGCAGCCGGGGCAAGCCCACCGGCGAGAGCATCATCACCGGCACGGAGATGGCCGCAACGGCCAGAACCGCGAGAGGGAGGACGCGCTGAATCGCAGCGAGGGCCATATCCACTTCAGCGTGCCACGAGCCGCGATGCCGAGGAAAGTTTCCGTAGAACTGATCGAATTTGGGGGGCCGCAGATGGGAAGCCGGGCTATGGTTTGCGCCGCCAATCTTGAGATGCACCGCGGGTTTGCGCGGTTGCGAGGACTGAACATTCTAATGATCGAAGCGGACCTCCTTCGGGCGGAGCTCGAGCGACTCTACGAGCTGGAAGAGCTCGTTCAGCTCAGCCGAGACATTCTTGGATTCGACCCCGAGCACGTCGGGGGCACGGCGGCCAAGGCCAGTTTTGCTGGCGCCTTGACCCTGCACTGCGTGGAGCACGACGCGGTGGAGGCGCTCTGCGACGTCCTGCTAGCTACCCGAACGGACGTGAACTCCAAGGTCGCCGAGCTGCGACTCGTGGGGCTGACCTCCGACGAGGAGCTCTCACCGGGCTCCGAATTTGCCGGGTACACCGTGCTGCGCAAGCTGGGCGAGGGCAGGCTTGCCATCTCCTACGTGGTTCGCCGGGGAAGCGCCGAATACCGACTCAAGCTGCTGCGAAGAGAGGCGACGCGCGACGCGCGCGGCCTGCACCGCTTCCTCACCGTCACGCGGCTGGCCGGCAAGGTCGCGCACCCTGGACTGCCCGAGGGCGTGAGCACGATCGTCGCCGAAGGTCGCACGGGGGTCGTGCACCTGCACGTCGACGGTCAACCCTTGGGCCAGCGCATAGCGCGGACCGGGCCCATGCACATGAACGAAGCGCGCACGCTCATGCGCGGCGTCCTGGAGGCGCTGGCCGCTCTCCACGAGCAACGCCTCACCCACGGCGACGTCCGCTTGGAGAACCTGGTTGTGGCTCGCGCGGCGGACGGGGCACAGAAGCTCGTGCTGCTCGACGCCGGTTCCGATCGTTTGCGGGCCCGCGCGCGCGCCAACAACGGCCGCTCCGAGCTGTTCAGCACGGTCGGCTCGCCCAGCGCCGTCTCACCGGAGCAGATCCGCGGCCTCGTCGCGGATCCGGCGTCGGACGTGTATTCGTTTGGCGCGGTCCTGTATCACGTGATCTCCGGCAAGCCGTTGTTCGGCGACAAGCCAGCGCTCGAAGCAGCCTTCGGGCATCTGATGCAGGAGCCTCCAGCGCCGAGCAGCGTCGCGCCCCGCGGTTGGGTGGCCAGGGAACTGGACGAGCTGGTCCTGGCGTTTCTCGGCAAGCACGGCAACAGCCGGCCTCGTGACGCCCTCGCGGCGCTCGAGCTTTTCGATGGCCACGGTCGAACGACGCTGGAGCAACGCGAGCAGCTTTCGACGGAAGAGGTCGAGCGGCGTATAGAAGCGCTGCTCGCCGATCCAACCAGCGACGAGGCTGCGCTGCAGCTGGAGGCTGCTGCGGCCACCGAAGGCGCAGCAGCACGAGTCGCGGAGGCCTTCGGAACGGCGGCAGCGTCCATCGAGGACAAGAGCGCCGTGGAGCTCAAGAAAAGCCTGCTGTTTCGAGCGGCTCGCATCTATCAGGAAACGCAGAAGGAGCTCGACAAAGCCGAGGCCCTCTACCAGCAGATATTAGAGCTTGATCCCGAGGACGCGGTGGCAGAACGCGCGCTTGAGGAGGCCCGCCGAAAGCTCGGCAAGTTCGAGGAGCTCGTCGAGATGCTGCTCACCAGGAGTGAGCAGGCCAAGAGCAGGACGGAGCGCGCGCGCGCCTTCGCCGGGATCGGCAAGCTGTACGCGGCCGAGCTGGCCGACAAGGACCAAGCCATCGTCGCCTTCACCCAATCCTTCTGCGAGGATCCAGGTCAGAGCCAAGTGGTGAGCGACCTCGAAAGCTTGTGCGGGACGAGTCATGACGCCTGGCAGGAGGTGCTGGGCAGCTGCCAGAGCACGCTCGCGGAAAGCGACATCCCTGCCGAAACCGCGACCGCCATCCAGTGCACGATGGCGCGCTGGTACGTGGAAAGGGTGCAGCGACCCGACCTCGCCCTGCCCTGCTTTCAGGCCGTCGT
>JANNWK010000688.1:0-2020 GCA_031408355.1 Myxococcales bacterium | reverse complement strand
CGCAATGACGTCGTCATTACGCTGTGGTTGACCCAAGCTCCGGAACGGAACAAGCTCGATTTTCGCTGCCTGAGCCCCTTCCAACGTGTCAGGCTTTGGTTGCGCAGCCCTTGGCTGCGCCGCCTAGAAGTGTGGGGAGTTATCCATGCGAGTTCGTCTTTCCCCGAGCATTCTTTTCACCGCTGCCGCGCTGTCCTTCCCGAGCGCGGCGAGTGCGCACTTCAATCTCGACGCTCCACCGTCGTCGGGGCAATCCGACAACGGTGGTGAGGGAGGCCCACCCTGCGGACCGGACTCCGACTCCCCCGCCCTAACCCCGGTCAGGGGCGGAACGATGATCGACGTGAGAATCGATGAGACGGACTTCCATCCTGGTCACTATCGTATCGCCATCGGGGTGGGTTCGTCCCATTCGCTGCAGGGAGACCCGATAGTGAAGGATGCGGACGGCAAGGTCCTGCCGTTTTTCGGCCCCGCCGGCATTTCTGAGACCGCAACGATTCAGGACCCCCCGGTCTTCCCGGTGCTCGCTGACAACGTGTTCCCACACACTACCGAGATCGCGAGTCCATTTTTGGTGCAGGTCATGGTGCCCAACTTCAGCTGCGGCCGGTGCACGTTGCAGGTGATCCAGTTCCTGTCCAAACACGGGCCCGACTACTTCCACCGTCACTGCGCCAGTATCAGGATCGATGCTGATCCGAACAAGCTCGAATTCGATCCGTACGGCCGAGGTGGCAGCGGCGGAGCCGGGGGTAGCGGCGGTGCAGCGACGGCAGGCACCGGAGGCCAGCCGGCCATGGCGGGCGAAGGTGGCGCGGCCGGCGACGCAATCGCAGGCGGCGGCGCCGCAGAGGTAGCCGGAGGCGCCCCGGGAGCGCCCGCGAACCCAATGGGCTTGCCCAATTCCGGCTGCTCCTGCAGCGCGCCGACCGGGCGCAACGGCAGCGCCACCCTCGTTGCCTCCACGCTGCTGCTCCGCCTCGGCCTACTGCGACGTCGCTGGAGGCAGGCGTCCACTTCGTCGCGACCGCAGGCCGTGTCCGAGAGCCGCACGCCGCGCCGGTAGGCGTGTACGCGCCGAGCTGCACGCCGGTCTTGTCAAGGCTTCACGCGCGTGCTCCGCGCAAGACATCGTTCCCTGGCAGCGTCGAGTGCTGCAGTCGCGTGGGGTCGCCGAAGTTCCCGCTCAGTAACGAGCCGGGCGGGCGTTCCAGGCGGCAGAGCGCGCAAGGCCGAAACGAGGTCCCCACGCAGCTCCAGCAAGCGCAGAACTTGCGTGACCCGATTCGTGCTCGTCCCCTCCTGCCGAGCGAGTGCCGTGCGGTTGGCCGCCACCCCGTTGTCGAGCATGGCCTGCCATCGCTCGGCTTTCTCCTAGAGCTGCACAATGGCCGGAAACTCCAGCACCAGCGGTTTCGGCCGCCTTCGTCGCGTGCCTGGAACCCCGAACCGAGGCGTAAAGTTCGCACTTGTGTGACGTCTGGGGCGCCAACCTACGACGTCGCCATGAACCGGGGGTTCATCGGGTTCGCCCCCAATCGAACCCCCAGACTTTCCGGAGGTCGCCATCATCTCGATGGCTGCGGAGCCCGGGCTCCAAGCCCGCCGATGGCCGACTTTTGCTGCCGGACCTTCGCAAGGTTTAGGGCAGGTATCCGAGCGATAAAGGGTGCCTTGGCTTCCGAGGGCGGTCTGTTCTGCAGCCGTGGCGAACCCGGCGGTGCGCTAGAAAGGGCGGGGCCGCTACTCGGGTGCGCCGCAGTCCTCGGGACAAGTGCAGGGACTCTCTTCGCTATCGCAAACGTTGTTGCCACACGGAATGCAGTAGGCGGGTCGCCCAGGGTAGGTCACGCACTGGCCGTTCTGCTCATAGCCGCAGCGCGCGACCCACCCCCAACAGCAGCCTTCTCCCTCCGCCGAAGCGACCGTCGCGCCGGAGTCGGACGGGGGCTGCGAGCAATCTGGCAGCGCATACCCGGAGCAGGCCGTGCACACGAGGCCGAATACCTGCATCGCA
>JANNWK010000687.1:0-3192 GCA_031408355.1 Myxococcales bacterium | reverse complement strand
CCTTTTGGTGGGTGGACTCCTGACGTTGGGTGCGTCCTACGCCGCCGCCCTAGCCGTGGCAGCCATCGAGAAGTTCGAGAACGGCACCGGCTACCTCGCGATCCCCGTGGCGGGGCCCTGGGCGGCGATTGGAGGGCGGAGCTTCCGGTGTCTCGCGAGCCCCGTCTCGACGCTACAGGCCGCGCAGAAGGCGACCAACAAGTGTGTCGGCGCCGCGTTTGGCGAAGTCACCACCGTGGTCTTTCTCACCGCGGACGGATTGATCCAGGCGACAGGTGCCGTCCTCTTCTTCGTTGGCCTGGGGAGCGGCTACGACGAGCTGGTGCGCGCTGATCTGCCGAAGACGGCTGTTACCGTGCTACCGGAGGGGGGCATGGCTTTCAGCGTGTCCGGGAACTTCTAGTGACGCGGATGCGCCCCATGGGGCATGCCCGGTTGAAATGATCCCTTCGTGACTGGCCCCGGCCGCAAGCTGATGCGCTGGGCTCTCAAGTCTGCGAACGCGCACCAGCACATCCTCCAGCAGGCGTCGATTGGCCGCCAAGAGCTCGGCTAACATGGCGACCAGAGCCACCAGAAAGGCCAGCACAATAGTGCCCGTGCCAATGATCAGTGACTGAACGTGGCCCGCGGCGCTGCCGCGCGATACGTAGAAGTACAAGAACCGACCCCAGGTGAGGGCGCCAATCAGGAAGAAAACCAGCGCGATTCGGGAGAAAATCTGGACCGGCTGGTACATGGCGTAGGCGCGGAACATCACGCCTCCGGCCTTCTTCAAGTAGTCCGGAATAGAGCGAAACAGTCGCGACTCGCGCGTCACCGCATTCGTGCGGATCTTCACGTTCTCGATGGCGATGCCAGCGCGCCCCGCCTGGATCACGGTCTCCAGCGTGTAGGTGAAACGGTTGTGCACGAACAGCAGCAGCGCCGCTTTCCGGCTAATAGCGCGAAAGCCACTGGGTGAGTCGGCCACGTTCGTCGCTGAGAGCCTGCGCACCACGCCCGAGCCCCAATTCTGCAGCAGCTTTTTAATCGGCGAGAAATGAGCGATGCGGTCGGTTTGGCGGTCTCCGATCACGAACTCCGCGCGCCCCGCCAAAATCGGCGCGACCAAGAGGGCGATGTCGGCGCCCCGGTACTGGTTGTCGGCATCGGTGTTGACGATGATATCGGCACCGAGTCGAACGCCCGCGTCGATACCAGCCGTGAACGCCTTGGCCAAGCCGCGGTTCTGCGGAAACCGGACGATGTGATGAACGCCCAGCTCGGCAGCTCGCTCTGCGGTGCCGTCGCTACTACCATCGTCGATGATCAGTATTTCGATCTGATCGATGCCGTCGATCTTGCGTGGCAAGTCGGCAATGGTTTCGGGGAGCGTGTCACGCTCGTTGAGACAGGGGATCTGGATGACAAGCTTCACGGTTACCCGACCCAATAAGAGAGCCCGGCTCGTAGCAGGGCTTCAAGAATGCAGCAAGGCCCCGTGATTTTGGCTCGAAGTTACCAGCCCGCGAGCCGCGTTCCGGCGCCGCCGGCGGTCCCGATGCTGCCGAGCTTCCGATGGATGACCGCTAGGCTCACCTTGCATGAGTTTGCACCTCGGCCTGGTTCGCGCCCGGGATGTCCGCTCGTGGCTTCGGTCCGTTTCGGACCGCTGGCTGCCACCGAGGAAAGCTCGTTGCCGTCGTGGCCACGGTTGTGGATGATGGCGCCGAATTGATGCGCAATCTTGGATCCCAATCCGAAATGGAAAGAGAATGAAGAGCGAGGTCCGCCACGTTCTATTGACGATTGTTGCTGCTGTGCTCATCGGAGCAACCATTGTCATCGGCGCGATGCTCCGTACTTCAGACGACCATCGCGTTGGCGCGGTGCCCAGTGTTTCGGGCGACCATCGCGTTGGCGCGACGCCCAGTGCTTCGGGCGACCATCGCGTTGGCGCGACGCCTAGTGCTTCGGGCGAGCATCGCGTTTTCGCGGTGCCTAGTGCTCCACGTGCGTATCTCGCGCTTGGAAAGAAGCAAGCCGCCGTCTTCAGAAAAGCGGGCAACAAAGCCAGCGAGAACGCCAAGAAGTACAGTCCAACGGGGCCGTTCCTCGACTGGGGCCACCATCCCAACTATGTGTCGGGAAAGGGTTTGTCACTGGACAAAAACGGCTTCGCTCTCAAGAAATATAGCGACGGCCGTTATCACTACACGCCCGTCCTCATGGCGCAGCAAGCCCTGATGGCATATAGCCGCGACGGCGGCCCGACGCCGATGTTTCTGAAGGCCGCGGCGAAGCTGCTGACGATGCAGGACGCGAGAGGGGCGTTCCCCTACGACTTCTCTTTCCGCAAATATGCGCACGAGGAGAACTACGCACCCGGCTGGGTATCAGGCATGGCTCAGGGGCAGGCCATGAGCGTATTCGCCCGCGCCTACCACCGCACCAAGCACGCCCGCTATCTCGCCGCTGGGAAGGCCGCGTTCGCATTCATGATGGTGCCGCGCGAGGACGGCGGCCCATTCAACACTCTTGCCGATCTCGACCCCACGCTCAGTAGTCACTCGTTCGTGATGGAGTATCCGTCTACGCCAGACGTCTACACGCTCAACGGCTTCATGTTCGCCATTCAAGGGCTCTACGATTGGGCATCGGTGACTGGCTCGCAGGACGCCAAGCTGCAATTCGACAAGATGATCGAAACACTCGTACTCATCCTGCCGCGCTACGACATTGGCAATTTTTCTGCTTATGATCTCTCCTACATCACCATGCCAAAGACCAAGGCTGGTAAGCGTAGAATGCCGCACCTGATGGCGAGGTATCATGCCATTCACATCGAGCAGCTCTGGGCGCTGCATGCGGTGACGGGCATTCCCGTACTCAAAGAAACGGCGGATCGCTGGCTGGGATACGTCACACAATAAATCGTTAGACCTCGCTCGAGGGGCCGCGCTCGCCTAGCGACAACCGCCCCGCTTCGAGTTGGGCGGCTCCAGAATGCTGAAGAAGTCGTTCTTCCAGGTTTGGGTGTAACCGTTCGCGCGCAAGAATGACTTGATGGCTCGACGGGTGCCCCGCATCGGCATGCGCTCCTCGACCCGGCGCGCGTGCTGCGGCCAGCCTGCGCTGCGCGCGTTTTTGATGCTCGTCACCGCTACCGGCAGGCAGCCAGTGCGCTCTGGTGCCTGCGCCACCAGCTTC
>JANNWK010000686.1:0-2455 GCA_031408355.1 Myxococcales bacterium | reverse complement strand
CGCAATGACGTCGTCATTACGCTGTGGTTGACCCAAGCTCCGGAACGGAACAAGCTCGATTTTCGCTGCCTGAGCCCCTTCCAACGTGTCAGGCTTTGGTTGCGCAGCCCTTGGCTGCGCCGCCTAGAAGTGTGGGGAGTTTTCCATGCGAGTTCGTCTTTCCCCGAGCATTCTTTTCACCGCTGCCGCGCTATCCCTCCCGAGCGCGGCGAGTGCGCACTTCAGGCAAGAATGAATCCACGCGCGAGCATGGTCTATTGAAGCAGTGGGAGACCGCTGCAGTACTCGACTTCGATGCAAAAGCCGAAACGGTTGCAGGTCCCGCTCAGACAGTCTTGGTCTACGTTGCAAGCCTCGCCGACCTGGATGCCGGCGACTACGCAGCGATCCAGGTCCAAATCGCAATAGGCGTTGGGCGTACATGCGTGGTCATCCATGCAGGGTCCGTCCTCGGAAGGGAGGGTGCAGAGGAGGCTCACCGGATCACAATGGGATCCATGGACGCACCCTTGGCTCTCGTCCGCGCAGCTGCCGTCGACGTCGATCAGCGGCTGGCAGGTCCAGGCGTCCCCTGTGCGCGCGCATTGTAGGCCTTCGCGCGTGTAGCAACGATCAAGCGAACGATCCTCGTTGCCAGCAAAGCCAGCTTCGCAGCCTTGGCGCAAAGTCTCCTGCCGGCAGGTTCCACCACATGGCTCCGCAAGCTTCGCGTGCGGATTGCTTCGCACCTCACAAACACCGTCGATGCAGGAAGCGTCATCCCCAGCGCCAAACGCGCACTCCATCTCCCTCTGACAAGCCCCGCCGGCGGGTACCAAACCCCGAAGTACGTTACAGTTGCGTTTGTAGTTGAAGTTCAGCGTCGCATAGCTCGGACAGGCCGCGTTGGCCCAGTCGTCGATGCATTGAGCAGCACGGTCTGAATCGAAAACGGTCTGGAGGCCCTGCCCGTGATCCTCGTCAGTGATCTGCGGCGCCACCGCTGCCTCGCAGGCAGCTTGATCGAAGTCGAGACGCTCGCACTGACAACACTGCGCGATCGCGTCACAAAGGCCCCTGGCGAACGCCGCCGGAAACTCAGCAAAGCTCTGGGGCCGATAGCTCGGGTAGGCACTCGCCCCGATGGGTGCGCCGGGCGCTTTGTCGTCGTCGAGGGGTTCCGAGTGGCAACCGCCAGCGACTGACAGCAGGCAGCTCATCAACAAGCTCGTCGTGACGACCCTCAAAACCACCCCCTCATGATGGGACCCACGCAACCCTTTATCAAGGGTGTCCATTTCTCCACTCTCAAAAGGACATCGTTTGCCCGGGGCGGTCGTCCACGAGCCCTGGCCTGGCCCCGAAACGGCTCAGCACGCGCAGTCCGAGAGCGAGATCAGTAGGTGCTACGCTGTGCCGATGTTGTGTCGTCTGCTCGCCTTGGCTCTGTTGGCCTCGACTCTCGCCGGCTGCGGGCAGCGCTCGGGTCCCTGCTACTGGGACGGCCAGCAGGACCGCGACACCGGCAAGATTCAGGCGATGCGGTTTGAGTGCGATGGTGTGGCCACCGATCCTGCGGTGATCCACGTGAGGTACCGCGCGACGTCTGGGGAGATGGCGGTTGCGCTCGATACGAATCGGTTCGTCGCTACTCTAGCGTTCGATCCTTCGCTGCCTGACGGGACGTACCCGGTTGAAGGGCCCGCGGGCGTTGGCCAGACGTCCGTGACAGCCACGGGCGCCGAGGTGACAGGAAACTTGACGTTCAGTCGGTCGCGCGACGTTCCGTTCCTCGACATCCTCGAGCCTGAAGCCAAGATCTACACGAGCACGATCGACGTCGACTTCGATCTGAGCGCGGTGCTGCCGAACCCGGATCCGGCAATGGGCCCCGGCTGCCGCCTGGCAACGGGTGAGCAGCACGTCTCACTCCTCGTGACCGGACCCGTCGTCGAGTGCAAACCCGGGTTCGCGACCGGTCATTGATGCGGGGAAGGCGTTCTGCGCCACTACCTTAGTTCTGGTACTTCACGGAGCAGCCGTAGGCTTCGGTCTCTGGCAGCGCGACGGGCCGGCCGGCGCTGAGATCGGCCAGCGCGGCGTCCACGTGGTTTACGAGCTTGCCGCCGGGTGCTGACTCGCCTTCGCCGTCCGGCGAATTGTCGATGGCGCCGCGGTACACCAGCGTACCGTTCTTGTCGATCACGTACAGGTGCGGCGTGCGTGCCGCGGCATACGCGCGCCCCACGCGACCGCTTTCGTCGAGCAAGACGGGGTGCTGGAGCGCGAACGCTTGCTTGCCTGCGCGATTGGTCTCAAGTCCATGCCCTTGCTTGCCGGGCGCCCCAGAGTTGATCGCCAACCAGGCCGTCCCCGCCTTCGCATGGCGCAGGGCCGTGTCCACGAGCGAGCCCTTGGTGTGGCTGGCCTTCACGAACGGGCAGTCTGGATTGAACCACTCGAGCACGACCGGCTT
>JANNWK010000685.1:0-2128 GCA_031408355.1 Myxococcales bacterium | reverse complement strand
CGAGCGCGTGGTAGTCAGCGATGTTCAGCTCACCCACCCGATAGGACTGCGCCAGCAGGTTGAGGCGCCGGCCACCACAAGCAGTACACGGGTCGTAGGAGCGGTAGCGCGCTAGCAGCACCCTCACGTGCATCTTGTAGGTCTTCGTCTCGAGCCACTGGAACCAACCCACCACGCCCGGGAAATGCCCCTTGTCCCAGCCACCGTCACCCTCCAACACCAGCCTTTTCTGAGCTTCGTTGAGCGATGCGAACGGCTCGTCCGTGGGGATCTGATGCCGGCGACATAGCTTCTTCAGCTCGGCCCGCTCCCATTTCGTCGAACCACCGCGCCAAGGCCGAACCGCGCCGTCGTCGAGCGACCGCGAAGGGTCCGCTATCACCTTCGCCAGATCCACCCCTAGCGTTCGCCCAAAGCCGCGGCACACGGGGCAAGCGCCGACCGGCGATTCATAACTAAAGAGGCCCGTCCGCGCGGGCGTAAGCGCCTTAGCGCAGGACGGACACGAGAGACCACGCCGCAAGCTAAGTTCGGTGCTGCCAGCGTGAATGTGCACAAGACCGTTCGCGCGCTGCCAGGCCGACTCGATCCCCGCGCGAACCCGTTCGCTCTCCCGTCCGCTGCCCACGCGATCGACCACCACCTCCACGCTGCCCTGCTCCGTCGCCAGCGAGGGCTTTACGCTGTCGATGTCCTGAGCCTCCCCGCCGATCAGCAGCCGACGATAGCCGTCCCGTGAAAGCTGCTCGCGGACCTCGAGATACTGCTCCCGACCTTGTAGCGCGACTGGGTAGCTGATGGTCACGCGCTCCTCTCCGAAACGCTCGGCGACGCGACCGGCGGCGAGCGCCACCGTGAGCTCCACACCGGCACCGGCTGCCGGGTGCTCGGAGCACACAGGCCGCGCTTCGCGCAAGAACAGCGCCGAAAGGTATGGCTCGACGTCCGCCATGGTCGCCACCGTGGAGCGCGAGCTCTTCACCGGAGCGCGACGATCCACAGCGATGCCCGCCGGCACAGGTTCAAGCCGAGTCATCGGCGGGCGCTCGAGTCGTTCCAGGAACTGCCGCGCGTAGGGACTGAAACTCTCCACGAAGCGCCGCTGGCCCTCGGCGTACAGGGTGTCTACGGCCAGGCTGCTCTTGCCGGCGCCGCTCACGCCGGTCACCGCGACGATCTCGCCCGGGCGCAGCACGAGATCGACTCCCTGAAGGTTGTGCGTCCGGGCGCCTTCGAGGACGGTGTTCTGCATCGAGGACCAGCAACCTAGTGCCCCGCTCGAGCCCTGACAATTGAGCCCAGCGAAGCAGCGGAGCCACGACCTCAGCCCCAGGCCGTTTGCGAGGCAAGCTGAGGCGTGGCTTAATCGCAAATCCCGACCCGGAGTTCCAAGTTTGCGCGCGCACTCATCGTCCCCGACCGCCGCCCTCCTCTTCACGCTGCTGCTCGCCGCATGCACCGACGAAGCTGCCCAGCAGGACTCGGCCGCCGGGGGCGGGGGGACGGGTGGTAGCGGCGCCGCGACGGCCGGAGCCGGCGGCGGCAGCACGGGTCCGACTTGGCACCAAAATATCGCCCCCCTGGCGACTCGGGCCTGCGTCGCCTGTCACCGCGCCGGTGGGATTGGTCCCTTCGGCCTGGAGACGTACGCGGAGGCCGCCAAGGTCAGTGGCTACTTGGCTGGTAACACCGCAGCTCGCGCGATGCCGCCCTTCCTGGCGGCCACGACGGCTGAGTGCGAGCCGCGCTTCGGCTTCAAGGACGACCCACGTTTGTCGCAAGCAGAGATCGATCTATTTCGCGCATGGCACGACGCCAAGGCGCCCGAAGGTGACCCGAACACCGCGGCCCCGCTGCCCCCGCCAGCGGAGCTTGCGATCACGGACGCCGAGGTCTCGGTCACGATCCCGACCCCGGTGACCATTGAGGGCCCAGGCGACAGGCTCATCTGCTTTTCGCTCGCACCCGACCTCACGCCCCTCGCAACGAGCGGACCTGTCGCCGCACTCCTGGGCGATCGCGTGCTCGTGGACGCTTTGCAGGTGACGCCCGGCAACGCGGCCATCGTCCACCATGTGCTGGTTTACACGGATCCGGCGGGGGAGAGCACCGCGCTCGCCGCCGGCAG
>JANNWK010000684.1:0-4142 GCA_031408355.1 Myxococcales bacterium | reverse complement strand
GCTGTCAGGTCGCTGCTACGAGCGCGAGGCGGTTCCGTTCAAGGGCCTGGATAGCGCGGTCGATGAGCTCAGCCGCTGGTTGTCGCTGTTGCCGCAGGGCGACGCTGCCAGCTTGCTGCCGCGGCATGCGACCGAACTTTTGCGGGTGTTCCCGGCGCTGCGTGGCGTGCCCGCGCTCGAGCGACTGATCGTGCCACGCCCGGAGGCCAACGAGCCGCAGGAGCTGCGGCGACGAGCCTTTATGGCGCTGCGCACCCTGCTCGGCGCGATCGCCGATGATCGCCCCTTGCTGGTCCATCTGGACGACTTGCAATGGACGGACGTTGATAGCCTCGCGCTGCTCGAACAGCTCCTGCATGCCCCCGGCGCGCCAGCGCTGCTGCTGCTCGCCAGTTTCCGCGCCGAAGCCTTGGGCAAGAGTCCGCTTGTCTCGGGGCTGTTCGAGGTCGCTGGTCGCCTGTCGGGCAGCACCTACGTCGAGCGGCTTGAGCTCGGCCGCCTTTCTTACGAGGACAGCGAACGCCTCACTCGGCTTGCGCTCGGCAGCCACGCGGAAGGGGCGCCCGAGGTCGTGCGCCGTATCGCCGAGGAGGGGCAAGGATCACCGCTCTTTGTGGCCGAGCTGGCAGCTTGGCAGTTGCGTGTTTCGGCAGCCGGCGGCGAGACGGGCGAGGCAGTTTCGCTCGATGCGGTGATTCACCAGCGGGTCGAAAGCTTGCCCGAAGCGGAGCGGGCGCTACTCGAGGTTCTGTGCGTTGCTGGCGGACCTCTCGAGCACAGCGTGGTGGAAGCACTAGTGGGCGCGGGCGACGTCGAGTCGCTCCGGGCGCGCCTGCGCGTGGCCAGGCTCACTCGCACCGTGGAGAGTGGCGATCGTGAGCTCCTCGACGTCTACCATGGGCGGATCCGCGACAGCCTGCTGGGCAGCCTCGGCCCTGACCGCCGACGCTCGCTGCATGCGCGACTTGCCGGCGAGCTGGAGTCGCTGGGCACGGCTGATTCGGAGGCGATGGTCGAGCATTTTCTGGCCGCAGGCGATGACGCCGGCGCGGGGCGGCACGTGCTGGCTGCGGCCGAGGCCGCCGAAGAAGGTCTGGCCTTCCTGCGGGCGGCCCGGCTCTACCGCATCGCGCTGAAGTTGACGGTCGCGCGCGCGCCTTGGGAAATTGGCCAAAAAGTCGGAGAAAATCTGCTGGCAGCCGGTCGTGGCGCTGAGGCGGCGGCGGCCTTCGCCAGCGCCGTACTTCACGCTCCAGCGCAGGCGCGGACGGGCCTGCGTCGCCTGGCCGCTGAGCACTTCCTCAAGAGCGGGAGCGAAACGGAGGGGGTTCGGCTGCTGCGCGAAGCGCTGGTTGACGTGAACTTGAGCTACCCCGACACTAAGGCGGCGGCCCTGCTGTCCTTGGTTAGTAATCGTGCCCGCCTGCTGCTGCGCGGCATTCGCTTCGAGCCGAGTGAGAGTGTGGCTGAGACTACGCTCGAACGCATCGACGTGGCGTTCGCTGCCAGTTCGGGATTGGCGATGCTGGATGTGGTCAGGGCGGCCGACTTCGGCGCTCAACACTTGCGGCTGGCGCTCGACGCCGGCGAGCCGATCCGCATCTGTCGCGGCCTTGCGATCGAGGCGTCAGGTCGCGCCGCGGTCGAGACGGGTGGGCGTGCGGGCACGGAGCGTCTGGTCCGCACGGCTGAGAGTCTGGCCACGCGCAGCAACGATCCCCACGCCATTGCCCTGGCCAAGCTGGCCGCGGGGCTCGTCCGGGTCTTCTCCGGCGAATGGCGGGCGGCCCAAGCCATTTTGGACGAGGCCGAGGTGATCATCCGCGAGCGTTGCCGCGGGATTCATTGGGAGCTCGCGACGACCGTGTCATGGTCGATGAACGCGCTCATCCTGTGCGGGGAGCTGAAGGAGGCCGCACGCCGCGTGCCGGAGGTGCTACGAGAGGCCCACGAACGAGCGGACCGCTTCGCGCTGATGTACATGGTCTACCCTGCCGCCATTACCGCCATTATCGGCGATGACCCGGACACCGCTGAGCGATTGGCCAGCGAGTTCCCGAAGTTCGGTGGCGAGTTCTCCGAGCGCTTTACCGGGGGGCATTGGGGTGGCGTCGTGTCGAGCGTTTCGGCGCGCCGCTATCGGGGCCAGGGCCGGCTCGCGCTGGCAGACATGGAGGTCGCTTTCGCGCGCATCAAGGCGTCGCACTTCCTGCGCGTCCACATGATGCGGGTCTGCACCACATTCGAACGCGGCCTTTGCGCCATCTCTGCGGCCGAGGATGGCGCGAGTCTGGCAAGCTCGTTGGCTCTGGCGGAGCGCTGCGCCGCGGCGCTCCTGAGCGACAAGCCGGACTACGCGGGTCCCATGGGTCACCACGTTCGTGGCTGTCTGTTCGCGTTCAGGGGTGACCGCGAACGAGCCCACGCAGAGCTCAAGCTGGCTGGCACTGGCCTGCGCCGGGTGGACATGGGCTACCTGGCGAGCTGCGCCGAGGCTCGTGCGGGGGCTATGCTGGGCGGGGATACCGGGCAGGCCCAGGTCGCGCAAAGCCGCGAGCAGCTGCTCCGCCAGGGGATCGTGAACGTGGAGCGGTGCCTTGAAATGAGCGCGCCAGGTTTTCGTGGAGTCCTAGGGTGATGGGCTGCGAAGCTCACGCCGAGAGCTTGGCGGTGGTCCGTCAACAGGCCCTCACCCTGCTCCTACCGGTCCGGCACCAGCAGGCAGCGGCCGCCGACGCATGGCTGCTCGCGCACCGCGACCAGCTTGAGCTGGCGCTAGCTAGCTCCGAAAGTACCCATTTTGCCCGAGTTGCGCTGCTTCCGCCGGCCGGCATCGAAGCCTCGACGCCGCTGCTACTATTCGAGACGAACTTCGACGGGTCACTCGCCGCGCATGTCGCTGACCTGCGTAGGGCGCTCGGCCCATTGCTCGACGGCGTACTGCACCACGCCGAGGGTTACCCGGGCTCGGCGGAGCTACCGACGCTACTGGGTTTCGTTCAGGAGGCCGCGAGTCGCGCGGCTGGCTACTACGTCGCCCACGGCGGGCTCTCTGTGGCGGTCGTGCGCGGCGACGCGGCGCTGACTCGCGCACTTCAGGAGCGCCTGCAAGCGCCCGCGGTCCATACGATCCGGGCGAATGACGCGCTTGTGCTCGCGCGAGAGCTACAGTCTGCGGCGCAGCGCTGGGCGGTCGAGCGTGGCCTTCCGCTAGGACCCATTCCCAGAGGCTTGCCCGTGGACCCGCCGGGGGCCCTTCAAGTCCTCCTGGGCCGGCCGCTAGCGCTGCTGCTAGCGCTCGTGCTCGTGCCCGTCTTTGAGCTGGCGGACAGGTTCAATCGCCGCAAATCGCCTAGCTCCTTTACCCAGGAATTGCGGGAAAAGCGCGACAGGATCGGGCTTGAAGAGGACCGCTTCGATCAGAACGGCCTTGTACACCTCGCGCCCATCAAGCCGGGCCGCTATCGACTGTTCGCACTCCGGATGGCCCTGCTCGTCGCGAGCGCTATCGCGGCACGCGGGGCGAGCAGCGGACGCTTGGGCGGTAGCGCGTCGATCCACTTCGCGCGTTGGGTCATCCTGCCGGATCGGCGGTTGCTGTTCCTCAGTCACTACGATGGCAGTTGGGAGGGCTGTGTGGGTGAGTATGTCTCCAAAGCGGCACGAGGCCTGGCGTTGATCTGGACCCACACGCTCTGGTTTCCGCGCAGCCTGCTGCAGTCGTTTCGCGGTGCTGGGGGCGATGGCGCGCTCAAGGCGTGGGCACGCGCGTACCAGGTTTCCTCGCCGGTGTGGTACAGCGCCTACCCGGAGCTCTCAGTCGTCGACGTGCTTAGAAACGCCCGGATCCGCGAGCTCTTGGGCGGCACCTTGACCGCGAAAACATCGGCCGAGCTGCTCGCGCTCTTGTGAGGAAGAAGTGGAACGAGCAGACGTCCAAGGTTTGATCCTGTTCGCGTACAAGCACCACCCTCGTTCGTGCCTCTTTCTGGTGCGTTTTGAACAGGGCGATGCGCGCGAATGGTTGCGGCGCGTGCTGCCGGATGTGAGCTCCGGCACGGAGCCGAAGGACGCTCGATACCACTTCAACGTGGCGTTCTCCGCGCGCGGGCTTTCGGCGCTCGGACTGGCCGAGGACCTCG
>JANNWK010000683.1:0-6238 GCA_031408355.1 Myxococcales bacterium | reverse complement strand
TCTTCCGCGGCCCTGCCTCTCGGCGATCCGGCAAGCGATCCTGCAAGTGCCGACGCGACCGCCGCGCCAGCCAGCCCCAAAAGCTTTGGGTCGGAGGGGCTGCCGCCCGGAGTGCGTCGGCTCGGCTACGCTTTCACGCGGGCTATCCCAGCAGCAGCGCCTGGCGACAGCGCCTGGCGCGAGCTACCAGCCGGCCCGGTCGGGACCATTCGCGTCGAGTTTCAAGTCGATAGCGCCGGCCGCATCGGCGACGCCCGACCCTGGAAGGCACGCTCCGACGAGCCGGACGCGCCTCTGGCCCTGGAGCGGATGGTGGTGCGAGCGGTCCTTTTGCTGCGCGCCGGGCAGTTCGCGCTCTCGGGGACGCCCGCCGAGGCCGGCGGTGCCGAGAGCGTGGGCGCAGGAACCGAACGCCTCGTCGTCGACGTCAGGCTCAGCGACGGCGAAGTCGACGCCAATCCGAGCCAAACCGTGGTGCAACAGAAGTTCGAGGGCGCCCGCTTGGGTCACCCGGGGACGGCCTATTTCCGCTACGGCAGCGGTCGCACCTTTGAAGCGACCGTGACGATCGTGTCTACGACTCCGGCGGCGTCACGAGATTGAGCCGCCGCTGGCGCAAGCGCTCCGGCGCGATCGGCGCCTCGACCTCGGCGTAGCCGCGACCGTCGGGGCTGTGACCGAGCGCCCGAAACTCACGCCGGTAGTCCGCGAAATGTCCGCCCACCTGCACCGCCCGGTAGAGGGCCAAGGCCTCCGGCACTCCACCCTGCGCCAGCACGTACTCTACCCAGGCCCACTTGGCGCTCACGGCGCGCACCTCGCCGCGACCGCGTAGACCACGCCGCAAGCGCTCGAGCCTTCCCTCCACCGTTCGAATGCCGGCATACGGCATGCGGTCGAGCGGTGTGTTCCGCTTGGCACAGAAGGGCGCCACCCCCAACACGATCGGGATGATCTTGGACAGACCGCTCACGAAGCGCACGCATTCGTCGATGTCGTCGTCCACTTCGCCCGGCAGCCCCACCATCAAATAGAGCTTCATGCGATCGAAGCCATGGCGGCGCGCGTTCTCGGCCGCGACCTCGTAGTGCGGCTCGCGCCCGCGCCGCTCGATCAAGTTGCGCATGCGTTCGCTCGGTCCGTCGAGCGCGGTCGTCAGGGTTCGGTAGCCAGCCCGCTTCAAGGCCCCCACAAACTCGTCCTTAAGCTTGTCTGGCCGCAGGCTGGACAGCCCCACCTCGGCGCCCCGGTCGGCCAGGGCGTTGACGATCTCAGTGATTTTCGGGTGATCGCTGACGGCAGCGCCGACTAGGCCGACCCGCTTCGCGTCCGTTGGGATCGCCCCAAGCACCACTTCTTGCGGAACGAAACGCATTCCCCCGTTGGTCGAGCGGCGCATCACGCAATAGGTGCAGCCCCGGGAGCAGCCGCGTTCGGCCTCGATCAGGAACATGTTCGAGAGTTCGGTGTGCGGCGTAACGATGGTGCTGGTGGCCGGCAAACTCGCATCGTCGCATGCCGCTATCTTCGCCAGCGTGTCGCCGTGGTGCTCCGGCACAAATACGTTCGGGTGCGCCGCCAACGCGGCCAACGCCGCCTTACGTGAGCCGCTCTCGCCGATAGTTCGGATCACCCACTCCGCCACACCTTCGCCCTCACCCATCACGATCGCGTCGACGAACGCCGCAAGCGGCAGAGGATTCGAGAACGTGAGCGGACCTCCCGCCAAAATGAAGGGCGCGTTGGCGTCACGCTCGCTGCGCAGCGGCGCGATGCCTGAAGCAGCCAGCAAGCGCACCAGCCCCGCAAGCTCGAGCTCGTACGCGACGCTCAGCGCTACGATCGGAAACTCCGAGAGGCCACGTAGAGTTTCATAGGTAACGGGGCGCTCCGTGACGGCGCCCGCGCGGTCGGCCTCATCCGGCAAGAAGGCGCGCTCGCAGCACACCCCGGGCATTTCCTGGAGCGCTCGGTAGATCCGCTGGTAGCCGAGCGAGCTCATGGCCACGTGGTAGGGCGAAGGGTAAGCCAGCACGACCGTGAGCGGTGCCGACTTGGCGATACGCCCGCGCTCGTCGGCGAGGCGCGTTTCGATGGTGCGGCGGGTGGATTCAGAAAGCATCGGGTCGACGGAACGCGGGCTTCGAGTCTACCGCGTAACGTGCCCTACGCCCGTTGCGCCGGCTCGGCTAGTGCTAGCTCTTTTCCCGAGGTAGGCTGCTCCGCCTGTGAGCCAGAACTCGCTCGTGTACGACTGGAACGCCGGTGAGGCCGCGATTTGGAGCGCCCGACGGACCGAGCTGCTCGACGAAACGCTGCGCGACGGGCTGCAAAGCCCCTCGGCACAGAATCCAAGACTGGAGCAAAAGCTCGAGGCCCTCCGGCTGATGGCGGCGCTGGGAGTGTCTGCCGTGAACCTGGGCATTCCTTCGGTGTCCGAAGCAGCCCGCGAAGAGATCCGCCAGATGCTGCGGATGATTGGCCAGGAGCGGCTGGCTCTCGTGCCCGTTTGCGCCGGGCGCACGCTGGCCAAGGACATCGCACCCATTCTGGAGCTGGCAGAGCAGACGGGCGTCGCGATTGAGGTATCGGTGTTCGTCGGCGCGAGCCCAATCCGCTGGCAGGCGGAGGGCTGGGATCTTCCGCAGGTATCGAAGCTGACTCGCGAGGCGGTGACACTGAGCGCGAGCTCCGGGCTGCCGGTCACGTTCGTCACCGAGGACACGACGCGCACGCCCCCCGAGAGCCTGCGCCAGCTGTTCGAGCTCGCGCTCGAGCACGGCGCCAGTCGCTTGTGCTTGTGCGACACGGTGGGCGCCGCTTCGCCGGAGGCGACGCGGCGGCTCGTGAAATTCGCCCTTGAAATAGCGACCGGCTCAAGCCGTCCCGTCGGGCTCGACTGGCACGGCCACGATGACCGCGGGCTAGGTCTCGCCAACGCGCTGTCCGCCATTGAAGCCGGCGTAGGCCGCGTCCACGCCACGGCCCTGGGCATCGGCGAGCGCGTCGGCAACACTCCGCTAGAGCTGCTCTCCGCCAACTTGGCACTGCTGGCGGGTCGAGAGCCAGACGCCGTCGGCTTGCGCGCCTATGTGGAGCACCTAGCGGAGGCGCTCGGAGTGGTGGTGCCGGACAATCACCCACTGCTGGGTGCCAACGCCTTCCGTACGGCGACGGGCGTGCACGCCGCCGCCATTGTAAAGGCGCTGGCGCAAGACGAGGCCATTGCGGACCGCGTCTATAGCGTTGTCCCCGTGAGCCGCTTCGCCAGTGGCCACGACATCCGCATCGGCTACATGTCGGGCACCTCTAACGTCGTGCACTGGCTCCGTCGCCACAGTATCGAACCGAGCGACGCGCTCGTGTCGCGGATCCTGGAGCGCGCTAAGGCCTCCAATCGCGTGCTTCGTGATGACGAGGTTCTGGCGGTGGTGAGCGCACGCTGAACCACGCACCTTCACCCACGCCCGGATTGCGCTCAAGCCGAGCCGCGCCGCGCCGTTCAGCAGCCTTGTGACGGAGTCCATCTCGCCCCGCTCGCTCGAAGGTCCGGAGCCCAAGTACCAGCCGAGCATGCTGAGCCTGCCCAGCGCCGCTTCCACGGTCCTGCCGGCCGAGGATCCGGCGACGCCGCTTGGACTCGGTAGGGCAAAGCAGCGCGGCACACGGCGCAGGCTCTGGTTCTTCACAGCGCTGGCCGTGGCGAGCGGCGTGGCTGTGACTTTGGGCATTCCGAGCCAGGCCACCGTTTCAGCCCATGTGCATAGCGGCAGCCCCGGCTTCAAGCGCTCCACGAGCGGCGCCAACCTGCGCTGGAACCGAGCTGCGCTAACCATCTACATCGATGACTCGCTGGCACGCATTGGACCGGACGCGACCGGCGCGGTGGCGAGCGCATTCGGCAGCTGGGTCGAGAGCGATCGGCGGCTGCCTGATCTGACCTTCGACACCGGAGACACCTCGGCGATTCCGAAGCAAGACGCCAAGAGCACCGTGAGCTATGGGCGGATCAACTTAGCCGGCCACGAACGCGACCTGGCGCTGACCGTGACCTACGCTAACGACAAGAGCGGGGAGATTATCGAAGCCGACATCGTCCTCAACAGCCTGTACCCGCTGAGTGTTCTCGGGGAGCAGGGGCAGGGGGCACTGGCCGCGCAAGCCAAGACCGGTGACGCCAGCAACAGGGCGGCAGCTCAGAAACCAAAGGGAACCGCCGACTGCGGCGACCGCTACGACGTGCAGAATGTGGCGACCCACGAGGCCGGCCACTTCTTCGGCCTGGGCGAGGACCCCGTGGAGCGAAATGCCGCGATGTTCCAGACCATCGACGAATGCGAGGTCCAGAAACGGGTGCTCGCGGCCAGCGACGTGGGGGCCATAGCCACCCTCTATGCCGGCAGCGAAGATCCGGAAGAGGCGGCCGCCGGACCCCGTGCCTGTAGCTTCGGCCGAGGAAACGCCGGTTCGGGAGCCGCCTGGGCCTCGGCGCTGCTGATGAGCCTTGGCCTCGCGAGGCGCCGCCGCTCGCGCTAGAAGCCTCCGCGTGAGCGTTGACAGCCGAACCGGCCGCCCAGAGCGCCGCACCGCCCTGAGCCAGCTCGGGGGCGAGGTGGAACTGCTGGGGCCTGACCGGGCCCTCGGGGAAGTGCTGCGCGCTGCCTTTGACGTCGTAGCGACCGAAACCTCCGAGCTGCCGGACGTGCACGCCTTTCACAGTTATCCGGCGCGCATGCACCCAGAGACGGCGACGCGACTGATCGCTGCCCTCTCAGGCTCGGGCAGCACCGTGCTCGACCCGTTCTGCGGCAGCGGAACAGTGCTGGTCGAAGCCCGGCGGCTCGGTCGCCGCGCTCGCGGCTACGACGTGAACCCGCTCTCTCGCGAGCTCGTGTGGCTAAAGACGCTAGGACCGGACGAAGCGTGGCTCGCCTTGCTGGTCGAAGCTGCCCGGCGCGCGGCCAGCCACGCTGACGAGCGCCGCAAGAAGAAGGCCGGCCCCACCCAGCGCTACCCAGAGGTAGATCGCGCGGCCTTCGCACCCCACGTGCTGCTTGAGCTAGACGGCCTGCGCGACGGTATCCTGCGCACCGAGCAGCCGGAGTTCAAGCGGGCACTGCTGCTCGTGCTCTCTGCCGTCCTGACCAAGTTTAGTCAGCGCAGCGGCGACAGCAGCGAACGCACTGGCGACAAGCGCATCGCGCCTGGCTTTCCCAGTCGCTTCTTGCTCAGAAAGACCGACGAACTCCGGGGCCAGCTTGGCCGCTACCGGGACAGCCTGGTCGGGCCCGCAGAGGCAGCCGAATGCGTGCTCGGCGACGCCCGGCGCCTAGCGGGGCTCAGCCCGGCGTCGGTAGAGCTCGTGGTCACCTCGCCGCCCTACCCGGGCGTCTACGACTACCTCGCACACCACGACGACCGTCTGCGTTGGCTCGGTCTCTCCTCCGAGAGCTTCGGCAAGCTCGAGATCGGCTCACGTCGCGAGCTCTCGCGCGAAAGCTTTGGTCCGGCGCTGGCCCTGTGGGAGCAAGATTTCGGTGCCACGCTGGCGGCTCTGGCTCGTAGCCTGCATCCGGATGGCAAGATCGTGCTACTGCTGGCCGATTCCACGCTGGCCAGCCGGCCACTCTTCGCGGATCGCGTCGTCGCCAAATTGGCTCCGCTGGCGGGCCTCGCTGTGCTGGCCCAAGCCTCCCAGGAGCGGCCCCACTTTCATGCGGGCTCGCGCGACGCGTTTGTGCGGAAACCACGGCGCGAGCACCTGCTCCTGCTAGCAAAAGCCTAGACCGGCCGCGCTCAGCTCACGCGCAAGAACCGGGGCGACAGGAGACCCAGCGCGAGCGCCCAGGCGACCCCAATGCTGGCGTGACCGAGCAGCAAGTGGCCCAGGTGGTGCGACGGGCAGTGCACATGCAAGAGCAAGTTGGCCGAAAGCCCGGCGAGCGCCCCAGAAAGGACCAACGCCCCCGCCGGCACGACGTCACGGCGCTCGAGCAGCCAACTCAGCAACAGAAACGGCACAGTCAGGGCGATCCCGTAGCGAAAACAGGCGTCCGCGGAAGGCCAGGTCGCGGCGGCGCCGTCGAACAAGTATCCGGTCGGCGCCAGCAGCGCCACCACGCCGGGAAGGGCGAGCAAGGCGACAATCAGGCCACGCTCCTGGGCGCGCGACCGCAGCGGGGCACTTGCGCCGCGCGCCAGACTGGCGACGCCCACCGCGAGACCGGCCAGCAGCAGC
>JANNWK010000682.1:0-2654 GCA_031408355.1 Myxococcales bacterium | reverse complement strand
CGCGGATGCCTTCTCGAATTGTCGACCATCGAGGGCCGCGCTGATCTGCGTCAAGGCTGTACGCAGAGCGTCGATGGCTTGTGCCACCCCAACGACCTCTCCGAAGAACTCATCATCCAAGGCGGCGAGTTCTCTGCGCTTCGATCCAACCAGACGTTCGACTCGCTTCGCAGTCGCGTCGACCATGATCGGACCTGACCACGGCGCCGCAGCCCTGTCACGTGCGACCACCTCCACCTCACCTCCACCGCGGACATTCTTTGGCCTGAACCTCGCGCTTGACCTGACTGACAGCGAGGCGCAAACGTCGTGCGAGGACTGGGAATACCCGGTCGGCACAGCGCCCTCCCACGGGCCCGCTGGGCGGCGTTGGCCCCGACTTTTTGCGGGCCACCCAGACGGGCGAAACAAGGAAAAACGAGATAGGATGCACGACATGCAAGCAGAGGTGAAAGTGCGAGTTGAACACGGTCAGCTCGTCGTCGACGGGTCCGCCGCCCTGCCTGAAGGCTCGCGCTGGAAGCTTGTCCCGCTCGACAGTCTCGACGAAGAGATGAGCGCTGCAGAGCGCGCCGAGCTCGATGAAGCGATCGAAGAAGGTTACCGCGACATCGAGAACGGCGACGTCGTGGACGGCATCGAGTTTGCGGAACAGCTTCTGGCGAACACGAAGTGAAAGTCAGCCTCTCGAAGCGTGCTCGTCGCGACGCACGGCGAATCAACGCGCGCTGGACGAGCTACGGCGACACCCCGCGGCTTTTCGGGCAGGAATTGCTCGGACTGTCTTCGCCATCTGCGAGACGTGCCACACGCCGGCACGCCGAAAGCCACTGCGAGCCGACCGAAGCTCAAGCGGCTACTGATGGAGAAATCGAAATGCCACATCTACTTCGAGGTCGATAGGAAGCGCGACCTGATCAACGTGATCACCGTGTGGAACGGCCAGCGTGGCGAAGAGCCCAAGCTCTGAGGCGCCGGGGCCAGGGTGTGCCGACGCCGAGCGTGGGAGCGCTGTACCTGCCCGAGGGCAAACTCGTGGACCTGGTGCCGCTCGACGAGTGAGGATTGCTGCGGCGGGACCCTGACGCCGAGCCCCGTCGGCGCGCGCATTCTCTGGTATCGTGGCAACCGGAAAATGCCTGAACCCGCCGCTCGTCCGGAGCCCGCCCCCGGAGCGCCCCAAATTCTGGTCGAAGCCCTGGAAAAGCGCTTTGGCGACACTGTCGTGCTCAGCGGCGTTGATATGCAGGTCGGCAAGGGCGAGATAGCGGTCATCATCGGCGGCTCGGGTGCCGGCAAGACCACGCTGCTGCGCATGCTCATCGGGCTGGATCGTCCGACCAGCGGCAAGGTCTCCATCGGTGGCGTCGACATTGCGTCGCTTTCGGAGCGCGAGTTGAACCGCGCGCGCCGGAGATTCGGCATGGTCTTTCAGTACTCGGCCCTCCTCGACTCTATGAACGTGCTGGATAACGTGGCGTTCCCGCTGCGTGAGCATACAAAGCTCAAGGAGCGCGAGATCAAGGCCAAGGTGATCGACAAGCTGAACGGGCTCGGTCTCAAGGACACCGAATCTCGTTTCCCCAGCCAGCTCTCGGGCGGAATGCGCAAGCGTGTCGCCCTGGCCCGCGCCCTCATGCTCGACCCCGACGTTCTGATGTACGACGAGCCTACCAGCGGGCTCGATCCGATCACGGCGCGGATGGTGGACGAGCTGATCTTGGAAACGCGAGAACGTTTTGGCGTCACCAGCGTGGTGATTTCCCACGACATGGCGGGCGCCCTGCACATCGCTGACCGCATCTTCGTCTTGGCCAAGGGCCGCATCGCCGCCAGTGGGACGCCGCGCGAGCTTTCGGCGGGAACCAACCCCATCGTCGCCGAGTTCATCGCTGCCAGCGGCATCCAGACCGAGGCGCTGCTCCAGGCGCACGACGAGCGCTTGGCCCAGAACTCGGCCCACTAGCGAGGAGCCCGGCTCTGCGCCCTGTGGGGCGCTGCCCAGCGGCGCGTGCTTGCTGTTCTGCGATTTTCACCGCTTGCCGGCCCTTGGTGTAGGCTCCGCGGCGTGACGGGAAAGACGATTCTGGTGACCGGCGCGGCCGGCTTTATTGGTAGCCACACCTGCTGCGCGCTGTTGGCGCGCGGCGATCGCGTGGTGGGCCTCGACAACCTGAACAGCTACTACGAGCCGGCGCGCAAGCGCTCGAATCTGGCCGAAGTGGCGGCTTCGCCGGGTGGCGAGCGCTTTACGTTCGTCGAGGGCGACATCCGCGATCGCACGCTGGTGCCCAGGCTGTTCGCTGAACACGGCTTCAGCGCGGTGGCGCACCTGGCCGCCATGGCAGGCGTGCGCATATCCGTCGAAGATCCCTGGCTCTACTACGACGTCAACCTGACCGGCACGCTCACGTTGCTGGACGCCGCGAGCCGACACGGCAAGCCAAACTTCGTACTGGCTTCCACTTCGTCCGCCTACGCGAACACCCCGCAAGTGCCGTTCATTGAGACGGACGCGGCCGACCGACCGCTGGCCCCCTACCCTGCCAGCAAGCGGGCGGCGGAGCTGCTCGGGCACTCGTACCATCACATTCAGGGGCTAGATTTCACGGCGCTTCGTTTCTTCACCGTCTACGGCCCGCGCGGTCGCCCCG
>JANNWK010000681.1:0-2202 GCA_031408355.1 Myxococcales bacterium | reverse complement strand
AAAGAGATCTGGCAGCTCGTCGCGAGCAGAGCGGCGGGCAGCTGCCAGCGCGCCATCAGGCCAGCCCGTGTTTGTGCAGGTACGCGCGGACATATTGCCGGGACAGCCCACTGCGTCGGGCCATCTCGGTGATGTTGTTGTCGCAAATGCGCGCCAAGTCGGTGAAGAACCGGCGCTCGAAGGCGCCCAGCGCCTGCTGTTTGGCTTCCGAGTAGGCCGATGCGGCCGGGGCCGATTCGGCCGCCATTCCCAGCCCGATCACATCCCTGGCGAAGCTGGAGTCCGGGGGCAGCTAGGCCACAACGCTGGTCACGTTGGCCAACTCGCGAACGTTGCCGGGCCAATCATAACCGGGCAGCAGCCGCGCGATGGAGTCCACGACGGAGTCCGTGCGCTCTGTCTGCAGGATGCGTTCGCACAAAGCCCGGATCAACCCCGGAACATCCTGGAGTCGTTCGCGGAGCGGTGGCAGCGTGACCGTGACTTGCGCGATGCGGAAGAAGAGATCGCTGCGAAATCGCCCGTCGTTCACGAGCGCCGTAAAATCGCGCCGGGCCGCGGCGACGACCCGAACGTCGACCGGTTGGTAGCTACCGCCAACCCGCTTGACCTTGCGCTCGGCCAGCGCGCGCAGGAGCTTGGGCTGCACATCCAGGGGCAGCTCGGCGAGCTCGTCGAAGAACAACGTCCCGCCATGCGCTTCCTGAAACGCGCCGTCCCGCCGCTCGTTCGCGCTGGTGAATGAGCCCTTCTCGTGACCGAAGAGCGTGCTCTCGGCCAGGTTCTGCGGGATGGCGGCGCAGTCAACGACCACGAAGGGTCCCTTCGCGCGCGGGCTGGCTTCGTGCAGGGCTTGAGCGACGAGCTCCTTGCCGGTCCCCGTCTCGCCCCGCACCAAGAGCGCTAGATCCGTGGCCGCGACCTCGCGCAACACCCGGAACACGTAGCGCATCCCCGGTGAGCTCCCCACCAGCGGGCCGAAAGCGTGCCCCTCGCCCACGTCGAGCACCTCGCGCTCACCGGGCACGAACTCCAGTCGGCTCGAGCCGACGTCGATCGTGCAGGCCACGTCGAGCCACGCGCTGTCGACCCGCACGCCGGCCAGCCGCGTCCCGTTTCGGCTCTCCAGATCGCGCAACTGGACGCCGCGCGCATCGGCGCGAAGCTCGCAATGCATCGCCGAGACTTCGGGATCGTCCAGTACCACCCCGCAGCTCGCGCTGCGCCCCAGGTAGAGGGGCGCGGGCCCAATGGGCACGGCTCTTCCCCCGGGCAGGTGCAACGTTCCACCACGGAAGACGAACTCCGTGGACCGCGTGCGTGTCGGTGAGTCGTCCATCTCGCGAGCGATACGCCAACATACCGGTTTTCTGCAAATTCAGCCACGCAATCAGGGCCAGACCAGAGCCAGACCGATCGCGTGAGCCACGTCGGCTGGTACGGATGAGTACCGGTAGTGGCTCGTCGACGTTCCAGGGTGGTTCTGCCGCTTGGAGCCAACAGGTGCTTCGACTCGGGGCAATTTGCGGTGATTCGGCCGGGGAGCAGCTGGCCATTCCTTGGCACGCGGCGTGCTCCGCGCCTCTGCCAGAACCAGATGGCGAACCAAACTCGAATGATCCGAAGGGGCTGGCCGGCCTTCGCCCGAGCCTCGCTCGCGTCGCTGGCGACGGCAGCTCTCTCGGCTTGCACCGGGGCAGCGGCAGGACCCGGCGACGGCCAGACAGATGGCGGGGGAGTGTCGCTGCCGGGCACCGGCGGTGCAGTCAGCGGGGGACCCGTCGCGACTCCCGCCTTCGCTCCCGGTGGGCCGGTGCTGGCCCGTTTGACCAACGAGCAGTACGGGAACGTCATTCGAGATCTGTTCGGAGCCTTGCTGCCCGTCGCGGAGCTCGAAACGCCGACTCGTCCGCACCTGTTTTCAGTGATCGGCGCGGCCACCGACAGTGTTTCCGAGCGTGGGGTGGCGCTGTTCGGCGAAGCGGCCCACGGAGTTGCGCAGGCAGCATTCTCTGACCCGGTCCTGCGCGCCGCGATCGTGCCTTGCGCGGTCACGACGCCGCTGGAAGAAGCCTGTTTGCGTCGCTACGTCCAAGACTTTGGCCGGAAGGCGTGGCGTCGGCCGCTCGAGCCCGTCGAGGTCGACAGCTACGCCGGGCTGCGGGCCACGCTTCCGATCGGTGACGCCTGGCAGCTATTGCA
>JANNWK010000680.1:0-8849 GCA_031408355.1 Myxococcales bacterium | reverse complement strand
CGACTGGCATCTCCGTGTAGCGGGGAAGAATGTTGTGAAGCCGGGTGGCTACTGTTCTCAGGTGATTGACGATGACGACCGCAACACCCAAGTCAGCCGGCAGATGACTCAGGAGACGACCATACGCGTCGAGGCCACCGGCCGATCCGCCTACGCAAACGATAGGAAAATCCGTCCCAGGATTCTTGGTCATCGTCTGTCACTCGGACGACGCAGAGGATGCAGTCCGAATCGCCTTACACAGCGTTCGATAGCGTCCGGATTGAACTGACCCTTCGCAGTCATGGCAGCGCCTGTCCCCCGGTGTCCCACGCAGCGAGCATTGCAGCTAGCTTCCGCATGTTGGGCGGCTTCATGAGGTGCTGGTCGAAGCCGGCCTGTTTCAGCCGAGCGGCGTCGCGCTGATAACCAGTCACGGCAATCAGCAAAATCTTCTTGTCGCCGTGCGCCTCGCGGATCTTTCTTGCGACCTCATACCCGTCCATCTCGGGGAGGCCGAGGTCGAGGAGCACGACCTCGGGATCAAATGTGCGGATGGCCGCCAGCGCGGCTGGCCCGTTGGTGACAGCAACGGCCTGGTGGCCGTCCTGTTCGAGAAGGCTGGCGAACATTCCTGCCATCTCCTCCTCGTCGTCCACCACGAGGATCCGGCGAGACTGGACCTTCGCAGGTTCAATTTGTGCGGGTGCGCGTTCGAGTTGCTCTACCGACCGCGCCTCGAGCAGGCGAGGTAGCGTCACGATGAACTGACTGCCCTGACCGGTACCGGGACTCGAGGCTTCGACCTGTCCTCCGTGCATCTCAACCAAGCGCCGCACCAGGGGCAGCCCGATGCCCAGACCACCCTTGGCGCGGTCCAGCGAACGCTGAGCCTGCGTGAATACTTCGAAGACATGAGGAAGAAACTCCGCAGTTATACCCATCCCGGTATCTCTCACGATGATGCGAGCCTTGTCCTTATCCGACTCGAGCGTCACGCCGATCTGTCCGCCGTTGTCCGTGTACTTGATGGCGTTTGTCAGGAGGTTTTCCACAACTTGGATCAGCCGGATCGCATCGCCGAGCACGAGCGTGCTCTGGTCGGACGGTAGCGTTAGGGTGAGCGTGTGCTTCTGGCTCTCCGCGACCAACCTCACTGTTTCAATGCCCGCTCGAACGACGTCCGCCAGATCGACGCGCTCGTTCAAGAGCACGATCTTCCCCGTGATGACCCGCGCAATGTCGAGAAGCTGGTCGAGCAAGACGCTGATACGCGTGGTCTGCCTGAGCATTGTCCCGCGTAGCTCCTCGGACCGAGCCGGGTCCTCCGGCGCCTTGCTCATGAGCTCTATGGCATGCAGAAGAGCGGCCAGCGGGTTGTGGAGCTCGTGACCAAGCATGGAGAGAAACTCGGTCTTCCGTTCGTCGCTCTCCATCACCTCGACGTTGTGCTTCCGCGACGCTTCTTGCATGCGTTTGAGCTCAGTGATGTCGCGGGCGATTCTCGCGGCGCCGACGACGCGACCGGTGGTGCCTCGCATCGGCGAGGCGGTCAACGAGAGCTGAATGAGACTTCCATCCTTGCGCTGACGCACGGTTTCAAGGTGAGCAACCGTTTCGCCACACCCGACGCGCTCTAGAATCGCCCGCCCCTCATCGACGCGGTCGGGAGGGATGAGCAGCGTGACCGGCTTGCCGATCATTTCTCCGGCCGTGTACCCGAAGAGGCGCTCCGCTCCGGTGTTCCAGCTTTCAATGGTGCCCGCAAGGTCCGTGCTGATGATGGAATCGTCAGAGGACGAAACAATTGCGGCCAGGTGCGTGGCCAGCTCTTCCCCTCGCTTGCGGTCGGTGATGTCTGCCAAGACCAGCACCACGCCGTCCACTCTACTTTCGAGCGTGATGTAGGGGCGAATACACAGTGAATGCCAACGGCGACCTTTGTCGTGCACCTGATGTTCTTGCTCGCGCACGCTGGAGATGACTTCCTCAGCGAGCCCCTCCAGGTCGAGGCCGGCGTCCGTGTCGTCACCGAGTACGAGGCTGTGCTGGATATGGCGAATCGACCGTCCCACGTCGGCGACTTGGAGGCCGAATTGCTTCTCCGCCTGAGGGGTGAAATGGCGGATGGTCAGGTCGCGCCCGAGCAGCACGATAGCGAGCTTGGTCGAGTTCTCTAGATTGGTGAGGTCGTTATTGAGGCGGCTGAGCTCGACGTTTCGATTCGACATCTCCTCGTTGACGGTGGTGAGCTCCTCGTTGGTCGACTCCAGCTCTTCTTTGGACGTCTCCAACTCCTCATTGACGCTCTGCATCTCCTCGTTGGTGGACTGGACTTCCTCGTTGGCGGACTGGAGCTCCTCGTTGGCCGCCTCGTGCTGTTCCTGCATGGACTGGAGGTATTCGCGCGTCTCGGAGAGCTCCGTTTCGAGCTCGGCGATGCGGTCTGACTTCTCGCGTCCACGCAGGTGGTCGGCGCGAGCCGGCTGCGGCTCCAGCGACTCACGGCCCGCGCGCGCCTTCCCGCCTTCCTCAAACAGGATCAGAAAGCAGAGCTCACGCAGATTCTTCAGCGGAATGACTTCCAAGCTCACGGTGCTGGTCTTGCCATTGCGAGTGAGACGAATGTTTTCCTTGCGCGCGGTCTTGTTTGCTTTCCGGGCCTGGCTAATCGTGCTGCGCAGTGGCAGCATCAGGCCTTCTCGTGCCATCTTCAGCACGTCGAAGCTCGCCTTGCCGGTAGGCGGTTCGAGGAATGCCCCGGTCGACCCGCGAAATTGCAGGACCTGCAACTCGGCATTCACGAGCACTGCCGGCGGCGCGAAGCTGTTGACCGTGATGCGGTCGGCCTCGCGCTGTGCATTGAGCTCGCCGCGCGAGCCTTCCGACAGGCCCGCATCCGTGGGCTGGCGCATCGGAAGAAGCGGCCGCGGGTCGGGCGGTTTCTCGCCGTGCTCTTTCTTGACCGGCAAATGAAACGCCAGGATCGGCGCCGGCCTCTTGGAATAGATTTTGTGCTTCTTGTCCACCGGCTCAAAAAGCTCTGTGAACCCGCTAATGGATTCCGATGCGCCCAGAAGCAGGAAGCCATGGGGCTTGAGTGCGTAGTGAAACGTGGGGATTGCCTTCTGCTGCAAGGTCGGTTCGAGATAGATGAGCAGGTTGCGACAACTGACGAGGTCCATGCGCGAAAAAGGCGGGTCTGCGATGAGGTTCTGCCGCGCGAACACCACCATCTCGCGCAGCGTCTTGCAGACGCGGTAGCCGCCGTTCTCCTCGACAAAGAACCGGCGCAAGCGCTCCGGCGTAACATCTTGGACGAGGCTCTTGGGGTACAGCCCGAGACGGGCCTTCTCCAACAGTGCGTCGTTGAGGTCGGTGGCAAAAATCTGGAGCTTGCGCATGCGAGGCGCCTTCTCGGCCGCTTCTAGGAACGCGATGGCGATGGAATACGCCTCCTGCCCCGAGGAGCAGCCAAGCACCCAGCAGCGCAGCGGATCGTCGCCGCGCTGCTTTAGGAGCTCGGTCAGAATCTTGTGCTGGAGAACGTCAAACGTTTCGGGGTTGCGGAAGAAGCTCGTTACACTGATGAGCACGTCCGCGTAGAGGGCGTTCAGCTCCTTCGGGTTACCGCGGAGAAAGCCAGCGTAGTCCCAAAGCGTGTCTTGCCTGTTGAGCACCAACCGCCGAGTGATGCGCCGCTGGATAGTGGTGGATTTATAGAGTGAGAAATCTACGCCGGAATGGTTGCTCAGTAGGAGTAGGACCCTCTTGTAGCCGGCCCCGGGGCTCTTGGAGCCGGCCCCGAGATCGCGCTCGGCTTCGTCGTTACTTTTCGAAAGCAGCTTAGTGTCATCACCCTCCTGCGCCGTCGCCTCTGCGTCAGTATCTGCCGCGGGGACCGAGATTTCGAGCGGTTGTCCGACGACATAAGGATGCTTGGCAATTCGCGTTAGCTCCTGTGCAATCTCGACCGGCGAAAGAACGAGATCCACACAGCCTGCGGCCACGGCGCTGCGGGGCATTGAGTCGTATTTGGCGGAATCATCCTGTGCGAAGGTAATTCCGCCCTCGGCCTTGATCGCTTCGAGGCCCATCGTGCCGTCGTTCGCCGTGCCGGACAGCACCACACCCACTGCCCGCTCGCGCTGGTCCTGCGCCAGCGACTCGAAGAAGGAATCAATTGGCCGATGCACCAAGCGTGTCCGCGTGCGCGCCTGAAGCCTCAACGCGCCGTTGGCGATGCTCAAGTTCGTGTCGCGCGGAATGATGTAGACGTGGTTGGCCCTCACCTGCATATCGTTCGTGATCTCGTGCACCGGAAGCGGAGTGGCACGAGCGAGAATCTGCGTCAGCGCGCTTTCGTGGTCCGGATCCAGGTGCTGAACGAGCACGAACCCCATGCCGGTGTCGATCGGCAGAGCTCCGAGCAGCTGTGTGAACGCCTCCAGCCCCCCCGCCGAGGCCCCGACGCCAACGATGGGGAACGCCATGTCGCTGCCCACTTCGTCGCGTTCGGCCGCAGCATCGGCCGTCGTCGGCGGCGTTGCAGGAGGTCGCCGGCGGCTCTTGCGCTTCAGGGGCTGGGGAGCACTACTCTTTTTTTTCATGGTGCGAGCCCTTCCGCGTTCGCACTGAGCGCGACAATCAAACGTGGGCGCGCGTAGTTTCCGCTACTTCCGCTACCCGCCTCGGTTGAGCATTGCCGGCACGCTGCGGCAACCGTCCACGAGGTGGGCACATCCAGGCGATAGCCATACCTCACCGAACAAAGCGGCTGCAACAGTTAAAAAAGCAGTAGATAGTCGGTTTAACAGCCGATCCTCTGGCGACAGAAGCGCCCGCAGGCCAGTCAGCGCCAAGACCGAGTTTAATCGACTTTGTTGTACTATTGCTTAGGGGTGGCAGTTGACGTAACGCCTTTTTCAACCCCTGATGCGGTCCACTCTTTCAACTTCGCTGCCGATCGATGGGTGGCAGTTCCGAGAGCAACAGGCGCGAGACCCAAACTTCGCGTCGATTCCGGTGATCGTCGTGACGGCGGCTTCAAGTGCAAGCGTGAGCGGCGCCATCGTCCTGCGCAAGCCGCTGCGCCTCCCTCAACTCGCGAAGGCGATGAAGAACCTCCTGGACGAGCTACCCGGTGCGGGTGACCGCGGCAGGGGCAATGGCATTTGGGCAGGAACGCCGTGACGGACGACCACGAGCAACGTCGATCCGGTGCGCAGGAGCTGCTGGGCAGCGACGGAGAGTCATTGCCCGAATGGGGTGCCCTCCTTGCGGTATTGCGACAGGCACCCGTCGCCATCTCGCTGTTCGCGTTGCCGGAGCGCCGGTACAAATTTGTCAACGTGGCACACATTGCGATGATCGGCCGCGATCTAACGGGGTTGACGCTCGAAGACGCGTACCCCGAGATGCCGGAGCGTGAGCGACAGCAGCATCGCGAGAACCAAGATCGCATCGTTGCAGGAGGAACCCCTGTCGAGCTGTCCGAGGTGGCTTTGTCGACCCCCTCCGGGACCCACTTCTTCGATGTGTCCGCCGCCTTGTGGGTCGACAACAACGGGCGGAAGCGCGGCATCATCTCCGTTTCGACCGATGTGACGGACAAGGTCCGCGCCCGCGAAGTGCTCGACGCCAGTGAAAGGCGGCTCTACGAGCTGTTCATGCAGGCCCCGGCGGCAATCTGCGTCCTTCGAGGAGCAGAGCTCGTCTATGAGATGGCGAATAGTCTCTACCTTAAAGTCGCGGGCCGCGACGCCAACATCATCGGCAAGCCGCTTCTCGAAGCGATCCCCGAGGCCCGAGGTCAAGGCTTCGACGACATTCTTCATGGGGTGATGAGTAGCGGTGAGGTCTTCATTGGCAAGCAGATGCCTCTCAAGATCGATCGGCGCGGCGACGGAGAGCTTGAAGACACCTGGTGGACTTTCACCTGTGCACCCCTTCGCAATTCGCACGGCGTGATCGACCGAGTGATGGCACTCGTCCATGACGTGACGGAGCAAGTTCTCGCAAGCAACGAACGCGAAGGGCACATCGAGGAGCTGCAGCGGGCCGTTCGTTTCAGCGAGCTATTCGTCGGCATTCTCGGACACGATCTTCGAAATCCTCTGAGCGCGATCATGACTGCCGCGAACCTTCTCGAAACGCGAGCAGACTCCGAGAGGATCATCACGCCCGTGCGCCGCATCGTCGCGAGCGCGGAGCGTATGGCGCGGATGGTCTCACAGCTCCTAGAATTCTCACGCATTCGGTTGGGGCCCGGGATTAGCGTAGAGCTGACAGCCGTCGATCTCGCCGAGGTCTCTCGATCCGTCATCGAAGAGATGGAGTCGGCCCAGGCGCGTCAGATTCAACTCGAATCGGTTGGAGATGTCGCAGGTACATGGGATCGCGATCGTCTTTGCCAGGTCGTATCGACCCTCGCCAACAATGCCTGTCAGCACGGCACGCCTGGCTCACCCGTTCTGATTCGGCTCGATGGCACGAAACCAGATGGCGTCCGTCTCGAAGTGAGGAATCGTGGAACGATCCCAACGCACGTTCTGCCGACGGTATTCGAACCACTTGCCCAAATAGAGAGTGCCCCTCTGAAGCGTCGCGGCTCTAGCGGCCTCGGGCTGGGCCTCTACATCACGCACCAGATCGCCATCGCACACTCGGGCACGATCCGAATGGAGTCGAACGAGGAAGATGGCACGCGCGTCGTCGTGGAACTGCCTCGCCATGGGCGCAAAGACAAATCCGCAATCGGTGGCGGTGAGGCTCCGATGATTCGAGGCCCGTCTTGATCGTCCGGGACAAGGACAATGTGCTTTTGCACGTGCACCCGGTGTTCGACGAGGCTCGAGGCGCCCACCCTCGCGCACCTCGCGCACCTCGTCGCAGCGGGAGCTGTACAGTTCAGGGGGGCTCACTGGGCCTTGGGAGCGCTGGAGTGGCGACGGCCATCTCGGGCCCACCCCGATCGAATTACCCACTCGCTTGCGCGTCGTACTTCTTCTCCAGAGATGGCGGCCGGAGGAGTCGTTCTCGCCGATCAGACGGTTCCCGAGATTGAGAATGACTTTGCTCGGGAAGCGGGTGGGAGTGCATCCATTCTCGCAACCCCTGGGGACAAGGTCGAGCGAAAGGGCCGCAGCCTCGGCGTTGTCGACGTAGATGAGCGCGAGCCGCGTGGGCGCGACGCTCGTGCCCGCCATCGAGCCCGTCGCCGCATAGCGGCCCAGGTTCGAAAGCTTCGGCCAGAGCGCGGAAAGGCCGCGCGGCTCGAGATACGAGCGCATCGTGTTGGTGCTGGCAACGCCGTAGTCCTTCGACCAGCGCGTGAGCAGCGCCATCCATTCGACGGCAATGATCTGTTTCTTCTCGTCGCGCTTGAGCAGGGCCTCGGTCTCGAGAAAACTCACCACGCGAGACACGGTTCCGAGCGGCGTAGCCGAGGCCTCGGCGAGCGCGCGTACGCCATACGGGGGCCGGAACTCGCAGAGGGCACGTACGACCCGAGCAGCCGCGGCGCTGCCCAAGTCCTCTGTCAGGGCGGTTTTGCGGGGAGGTGATGAAGGCCGTTCAGGGGGGCTCACTGGGGCTTGGGAGCGCAGGAGTGGCGACGGACATCTCGGGTTAATCACCGTCGCGTGCAGTCGCCTGACCAGCTCCGTGCGGCCGTTCACATGCGCTTGTACTTGATCGAGCCCGAACCCGTGCAGTCGTACCCCATCGTTTTGCCCTTCACGGTGAACGCGCAGGTGTAGTTGCCTGCAGGAAGGCACAGGCCGCCGGAGGACGAGTTAATGGATACTGCCAGCCCTCCAGAGGCCGTGCCAGCGGGCGGACACGTGAACGTTCTTGGGACGCCGCCGGGTGGAAAGCTGCTCCGGCACCCGCAAACGGTAGTCCGGGCCTGTGCCATGAGCTAGCCTTGTGCGGATGAGCGCCCCGCTCACTGCCAGTGACTTTTGGCCCCTGATTCTGAAACTGCCCCACGACGAGCGCGTGCGGCTGGCCAAGCTCGCGCTGCGAGCAGCAGCCCACGACGACTCGGCGGCGGCGTACGCGACTGCGCCCCCTGTTCCGGACGAGTTCTCGTCGGATGACGAGCCGCTAGCCTGGGAAGGCCAGGGTTGGGAGGAGTTCGGTGCGCCGCGGTGAAATCCGCTGGTACACGTTCTTGCTCCCCGACAAGCGACGCCCCGTACTCATCCTGTCGCGCGATTCGGTGCTGCCGAGCTTGAACGAAGTCATCGTCGTGCCAGCGACGCGCACGATCCGCGGCATCGATACAGAGGTCGTCCTCACCGAAGACGACGGCATGCCCACCTCGTGCGCGCTCAATTTCGACCACGTTTCGCTCGCACGGAAGGAGCGGCTCGGTCCGACAATTATCAGCTTAGCCGAAGCGCGATGGGATGAGATCGAGCGAGCGCCGCTTGTCGCGTGCGGCTTCCATCACGGCTAGCCTAGACAGACAGCGTCATGAGCTTCGGTACGGCGGCGAAAGTGTCGGGAAGAAGCAGGCGGTGAGCTCGCCGTCGCTGGCCAGCGGCTACGGAACGGAGCGCCATTCGATCCCGATGTGAAAGCAAAGTAGAAATGTCCGGTCTCCTGGAGTCTCCGGCACGGGCAACGCGCCGCAGCGCGGAGCCTCGCGCCGAGACGGGCTCGCTGCCCAAGTCGTGCCTACCCCGCAGAGCCCATGGCCGGCCCGCCACGAGAAGTGGGCTGGCCGAGGCCTAGAGTCCCGTCGGGATTGGACACTCCGACGAGACACCTGGAGGCGTCGCCTCGGCCGTTTCGGAGACCAGGGAGCGCCTCACCTGACAGCCGCCGCTGAGCCGGGGGGCGTTCTCCGTGGGGCAGAGCGC
>JANNWK010000679.1:0-4318 GCA_031408355.1 Myxococcales bacterium | reverse complement strand
CGTGAATCGATCGGGAACTTCGCCAGCGAGCTGTTTCGGCTCGCCATCGTGGGCAGCCGCGCCAAAGATCCTGGGCTCTTTCCGAGCTACAACGCGAACCTGCAGAGCGCGATGGCGCGCGAGGTACCCGCGCTATTTCAGAGCTTGGTCTTCGACCAGAAGGCCTCGGCTCTCGAACTCTTCACGACGCGAACCACGTTTGTGAACAAGGACTTGGCCGAGCTCTATGGCTTGAATCAAGCCGGGCTGACCTCCGACTCCTGGCTGCAGGTCAGCTTGCCCGCCGACGGGCTGCGCTCAGGCCTGCTCGGCACGGGCGCCTTTCTTTCGCTGTACGCCAACCAGAAAGAGGGCTCGCCGACCCAGCGCGGCAAGTTCATCCGCCAGTTCCTGCTCTGTCAGAACATCCCTGATCCTCCCCCCGACGTCAGCACCGTCATCGAGGATCCGCCGGCCGGCGTGATCCTCACGAAGCGCGACAAGCTGGCCGCGCATCGCGAGCACCCGACCTGCGCGGGCTGCCACCAGCTGATGGACCCGCTCGGACTCACGCTTGAGAACTTCGACGCGATCGGCGCCTTCCGCCCGACCGAGCAGGGCCTACCCATCGACGCCAGCGGCGACTTCGACGGCGTCCCCTTCAACGGCCCCAGCGAACTCGGGCAGCTGCTGAGTACCAGCGAGCAGGCCTCAAGCTGCATGGTTCGGAACCTGTATCGCTACGCCACGGGACGCACGGAAATCGAGACGGAAGAGCCCGTGCTCACGAGCTTGGCCGAGCGGTTCGCCGCCAGCGGTCACGACATGCAACAGCTCATGCTCGATCTGGTGACGAGCGACGGATTCCGCCACGTGGCAGGCGAAGGCCCTTGAGGAGAATGCGATGACCGCCAAACGCTTGGATCGACGAACCGCGCTGCGGGGCATGCTCGCGACGGGCGCGGCTTTCGCGTTGCCGCTCCCGGTGCTCGACAGCATGCTCGATCACCACGGGGAGGCTTACGCGCAGGGCCAGCCGCTGGTGAAGCGCTACGCCACCTGGTTCTTTGGTAACGGTATCCTGCCCCCGTTGTGGAACCCGCAAACCACCGGGGCCAACTGGCAAATGACCGAACAGCTCGCGCCACTGGCCAACGTGAAGGACTACCTCACGGTCGTTAGCGGCCTGGCCAACAAATTTCCCGGCACCGCCTTTCATCCGCTCGGCTCCGCCGCCAGCACCACAGGCGGCGGCGTAGAGGCTGACACCGCGGTTGTCCCGTCAATCGACCAGCTCGTGGCCGACGCTATCGGCAAGGACTCGCTATTTAGGTCGCTCGAGCTCGGCGTGAGCAACGCGACCCCCAACGGGGGCCAGAACACGCTGCATGCCGTTTCGCATCGGGGCAAGAACGCTCCCAACTACCCCGAGTTCGACCCACAAACGGTGTTCGCGCGCCTGTTCGCGCAGGCGGACGCGACCGCCGCCGACATCGCCAAGCTGAATCAGGCCAAGCAGAGCGTCCTGGACTCCGTGCTGAGCGACGCTGCCGAGTTGAACGGCTCGCTCGGGGTACGCGATCAACAGCGACTGCAGCAACACATGGACGGCATTCGCCAGCTCGAGGTGCGGCTCTCGAACATGAGCCTCTGCACGGCCCCGAAGGATCCGGCAGGCTTGGGCGTCACGAAAGACGGCGCCTCGGAGGCGCCCAAGGGTGTCAATGACGTCATGGCAGAGCTGCTGGCTGTGGCGTTCGCCTGCGATCTGACCCGCTCAGCCTCGCTGGTGTTCACGCTGCCCGCCGCGCACGTCTACTTTCGGCACCTTGGCGCCGACATGAACGACGACTTCCACGACACGATTTGCCACACCGACGCCGGCGACAACGCTACCCAAGCGCGCGTCCATCGCGGCGTCATCTACACCATGCAGTGCCTGGCGACCCTGCTCGAGAAGCTCGCCGCCTTGCCCGAGGGTGACGGCACCGTGCTCAGCAACTCGCTCGTCTACGTCACCTCCTGCACCTCGTGGGGCAAGACCCACGCGGCCGATGAATGGCCGGTGCTGCTGGCCGGTAAAGCGGGCGGCGCCCTAAGGGGCAACTTCCACCACCGCGAGCCTGGCGAGAACCTCAGCAAGGTACTGTTCAGCATCGCCCATCTGATGGGCGCCAACGTGACCAGTCTCGGCGCAGCCGAGGGCCTCGTAACCGGTGGGCTCGCGGGCCTGACCTGAGCGGGCGGCCCGAGGCCTGCCCGCGGACGCGACTTTTCCGCTTGGGGTGTTGTAGCTAGGCGTTCTGTTAGCTGGACCTGCAACTGGTTCCAGATTTGCTACGCTCTCAGCATGCTGCAAGTCGCTGCCCCTCGCCTTCTGCTCGTCGCGCTTCGCCCCCGGTCGACGCCGCCACGAGCACTGCTTGCCAGCCTCGCGCTCCTGGCCAGCTGCAGCGCTGGCGGAGGCGGGACCCCCGGTCCCGGCAGCGCGTCGGGCGGCAACGCCACCGGCCATGCCGGGGCCACACTGACCGGCGGTGCCAGCTCGGGGGGCAACGCCGCCGTCGCGGGAAGCGCTGCCACAGCGGGCGGAGCTTCGGGGAGCAGTGCGTCGGGCGGCACCGTTAGCGGCAGCTCCGGCAGCGCCGCGCAAGGCGGCAGCGGTGGCGCTGCGCTGAGCGGCTGCGCCAACGCGGACATTCTGTGCCTCACGTTCGAAGACATCGCGCCGGGTTCGATGCCGCAAGCCGCGCCCTTTCAGAAGTACAACTGCGCAGGCCAGTCCACCTCCACGGATTTGCTCGTCGAGGCGGGCGTCGGCGTCAACGGCAGTCAGGCCCTCACCACCAAGAAGTCCCTGAACGGCGGCTGCAACCTGCTGGCGGATCTGGGAGCCCACCCCGAGTTCTGGGTCACGGGCGACGTGAAATTCAGCGCGGGCGTCCCGGTCGCCACCGTGCACGAGCTAACCCCTTTCGAGGTGACGGCGACCCTCTCCGACGATCCGGGCATTCGACCCGGAATTCGCGCCGACAGCTCGTGCAATAGCTGGCAGGGAGCCGAGCTGAATATCACGGGCGGCGGAGAACGGACGGGCTGCACCGGCTTCAAGTTCGCGACCGACACTTGGTATTGCCTGGAAGTTCAGGTCAAGAACCGGGCGGCAGCCGTCGAGGCCGATCTCAGCATCGACAGCGTGAAGCAACCCTTCCACATCCATCAAGAAGAGTTCGCGACCGTCGTGAATATGGACTGGACGGGCGCCAAGATGCTGCGCCTGGGTTCACGCTCGTACTCGGCCAACGTCCTAAGCCCCGTCTACGTGGACAACCTGTCCGTCTCGACGACGCGGGTCGGCTGCGGCAAGTAAGCCGGTCCGAGGCTGGCGTTTACGGTCGCCGGAGGGCTGCCGACGGCGCCCGTCCGCATGGAACCCACGCAACTCGCGCTCTGCTGGGCCGAATAGACCGTCGACTGGAGCCCAGAGGGATCCGTGGTAAATGGTGAGTATGCAGGCGTTGGACCCCGCGCGGTATGGCGGCAAAGCGCTGCCCGGTCAGGACGAGCTGCCGTGCGAGGACGCTGAGCCCATGGAGACGGGGTTTCACGACGCGCAGGACGCTTTGCTCAAGGATACGTTGATCGATGCTTGGTCCGAGCGTCGGGACTTCTTCGTGGCAGGCAACATGTTCGTCTATTTTAGCGAACGGCAGGTACGGACCAACGACTTCCGAGGGCCAGACGTGTTCGTGGTTCTGGACGTCGAGTCCAAAGGCCGTAAAAGCTGGGTAGCTTGGGAGGAGGGCGGCCGCTTGCCGGACGTCGTGATCGAGGTCACCTCGGACAGCACCGCCGCTGTCGACCACGGGGAGAAGAAGCGTATCTACGCCCGGGTGTGGCGCACGCCGGCCTATTTCATCTTCGATCCCGAGACTTCGAGGCTCGAGGGCTTTCGGCTAGATGCGGCCGAGCGCCAATACCTCCCGCTAGAGCCGGACGAGCGCGGTGATTTCGAGGTGGCACCGCTTGGCCTCAAGCTGGGGCTTCGAGCAACGGCCTATCGCCAGTACGAGCGCCGCTTCGTGCGCTGGCTCGGCAGCGACGGCGTTCCGCTACCCACAGCCCAGGAACGCGCCGAGCACGAACGGGCGCGCGCTGAGCACGAACGGGCGCGCGCTGAGCATGAACGGGCGCGCGCTGACGAGCTCGAGGCGCGCTTGCGACTGCTCGAAGGCGAAGGCAAGGACAGCTGAAACCTCCGTTCGGGAGTTTGGGTGTGTGGCTGGCAGTCAGCCTCTCGTTCGTGGCAACGGCCTGCCAGGGGGATTATCCGCTGGCG
>JANNWK010000678.1:0-1965 GCA_031408355.1 Myxococcales bacterium | reverse complement strand
CTGCACCAGTACGAACGCGCCAAGGTCCTGGGCAGCTCGGCGGCCGAGTTCGGCGACGGCAAGTTGGCTATCCCGGAGCGTGCCAACAACGTGCCGGATTTGCTGGATGAGGCGCGCTGGGAAGTAGAGCTGTTCTTGCGGATGCAGGTGCCGACTGGGAAGCCCCTGGCCGGCATGGTGCATCACAAGCTGCACGACGTGAGCTGGACGGCGCTCGGCACGGCTCCCCACGAGGACAAGATGACGCGCGTGCTGTTCAAGGTCAGTACCGCGGCCACGTTGAACGCCGCGGCCACCACAGCCCAAGCCGCGCGGCTCTGGAAGCTCATCGACCCGGCGTTCTCGGCCAGGTGTCTGAGGGCAGCGGAGCTTGCCTGGGCGGCGGCCAAGGTCAATCCGAAGCTTTTCGCCTCCGCGGAGATTAGCGGCGGCGGCGCCTACCCGGATACGAAGGTGGACGACGAATTCTACTGGGCCGCAGCGGAATTGCTGAGCACGACGGGCAAGCCCGAGTATCGACAGTTCGTCGAGGCTTCGCCGATGAACCAGCGCCTGCGCATGGACGCCGGCGGTCACGTCTCGACCATGAACTGGGGCGACACCGACGGGCTCGGAGCCATTTCCCTGGCTACCGCTGCGGGCGTGGACCCGGCCCTGCAGCGCAGCATGCGCAAACGGCTTCACGCTGGCGCGGAGCAATACCTCAAGATCATGTCCGCCGAAGGCTACCGAACGCCGCTTGCGCGCAGCGCCGACGGCAAATACATCTGGGGTTCGAACTCGTTCGTCATCAACAACCTGATCGTGTTGGCCTTGGCCTACGACTTCAGCAAGCAGCAGCGGTTCCTCGACGGCGTCGCGACCGGCATGGACTACCTGCTGGGTCGCAACCCACTCGCGCAGTCCTACGTGACGGGCTACGGCGAAAGGCCGCTCGCCAACCCGCACCATCGCTTCTGGGCCAACCAAGCCAACGCCAAGTACCCGAAGGCTCCTCCCGGCGTGCTCAGCGGTGGCCCAAACTCGAACACCGACGACCCCTATGCCAGGGCTGCGGGCTTGGTGGGTTGCGCGCCGTCGAAGTGCTTCGTGGACAACATCGAGGCCTGGTCGGTCAACGAGATCGCAATCAACTGGAATGCGCCACTAGCGTGGGTAGCGGCCTGGCTCGATGAGCAGGCGCACGCCAAGTAGCGGCAAGAGCGGGAGATAGAGAGAAGTCATGAAGTTCGGACATTTCGACGACGAGCAGCGCGAGTACGTGATCACGACGCCCAAGACGCCGTATCCGTGGATCAATTATCTGGGCAGTGAGAGTTTTTTCGGGCTCGTTTCGCAGCAGGCCGGCGGCTACTGCTTCTTCCGTGACGCCAAGCTGCGTCGGCTCACCCGCTACCGCTACAACAACGTTCCGACCGACTCCGGCGGGCGCTACTTCTACATCAGCGAGGGCAAGGACTACTGGAGCCCCAGCTACATGCCGGTCAAGCGAGAGCTTGAGTTCTTTGAGTGCCGGCACGGCCTCGGTTACACGAAGATCACGGGCAAGCGTGGTGGCCTAAGGGCCGAGCTGCTGTTCTTCGTGCCGCTTGGTCACACCGCCGAAGTGCACCAGGTGACGCTGACGAACGAGTCGAGCGCGAAGAAGAGCTTCAAACTCTTCTCCTTTGCCGAGTGGTGCTTGTGGAATGCCCAGGACGATAGTGCCAATTTTCAGCGCAATTTCAGCACGGGTGAGGTCGAGATCGACGGCAGCACCCTCTACCACAAGACCGAGTATCGGGAGCGCCGGGACCACTACGCGCTCTACCACGTGAACGCCAAGATCGCCGGATTCGACACCGACCGTGAAACGTTCTTCGGCTTGTACAATGGCTTCGGTGAGCCGGATGTAGTGGCCGCCGGTGAATCGCGGAACTCAGTGGCGAGCGGCTGGTCGCCGATCGCTTCACATAGCTTGGCGGT